>DASQAM010000086.1:0-3106 GCA_035635735.1 Gemmatimonadales bacterium
TCCCGAAGCGCGTGGAGTTTCGGGAGGCGCTGCCCAAGTCCGCCATCGGGAAGCTGCTGCGGCGCGAGCTCGCCCGCGAGTTTCGGGCGGCGCACGGCTCCCTGTGAGGGCGTTCGACCTGTTCTGACGTGTTCCAATACGCATCGCGCCTCGGGCTGCTTCACGCCACCATGACGTGACGAGCCTTCCGGTCGAAAACCGCGCGAGGCATTATCCGCCGTGGTGCTATCGAAGACTTTAGCAGTGCTGTCCATTTTCGCGTGCACGAGCGCCGCCGCGCAGGACTACACCGCGGCGGACGTGCACTTCATGTCCGGCATGATCTACCACCATGCGCAAGCCGTGCTGATCGCCGGCTGGGCCCCGAGCCACGACGCGAGCCCGTCGCTACGCGCCCTGTGTGAACGGATCGTGGTGGGCCAAGGCGACGAGATCGCGCTCATGCAGCGTTGGCTGCGCGACCGGCACGAGGACGTGCCGGACCCCGGTGCCATTCACGCCATGATGCCCGGCATGGATCCGTCGACGATGATGCCGGGCATGTTGACGGCGGACCAGCTGGCGCAGCTCGACCGCGCGCGGGGACGGGAGTTCGACCGGCTGTTCCTGACGTTCATGATCCAGCACCACAGGGGCGCGATCACCATGGTGAACGCGCTGTTCGGCACGGGAGCGGGAGAGCAGGAGAAGGTCTTCCGCTTCGCGTCGGATGTGTTCGCCGACCAGACCACCGAAATCGCCCGCATGCAGAAGATGCTCGCCGCGCTGCTGTTCGAGAGGCCCGGCCAATAGTCCGTTTCCTGGAAAGGAATCAGCCCGTGGAATTCTCCGTCAGGGTCGCTCCCACGTGTCGGTCGCTGGCGCTCACCATCGGATTGTGCTCCCTCGCCGCCTGCGCTTCTTCGGGCGGCGCGAACATGTCGACGGTCGCGCCCAACCCCGACCCCCGGGTCGGCCTGCGCGCGGGCCTCATGAACGCGGGCGAGGCATCATGGAATCTGCGGGTGGTCTCGAAGACGCCGCCGCCCGCGCAGTTCGCCTTCATCACCAACTCGGATCTCGCGTTCACCGGGCAATACGCGATTCAGGGGAACTACAACGGGTTCCAGGTCTGGGACATTTCGAACCCGGCCAAGCCGACGCTGAAGGTCGGGTTTGTCTGCCCGGCGTCGCAGAGCGATGTCTCCGTCTACAAGAACCTGCTCTTCGTCTCGGGCGAAGGGATGGGTGGGCGGCTCGACTGCGGTAAGGAAGGGGTACACGACTCGGTCAGCGCCAGCCGGCTGCGGGGGATCCGGATCTTCGACATCTCCGATATCGCCCACCCCAAGTACATCGCGAACGTCCAGACCTGCCGCGGCTCGCACACCCACACCGTCGTGATCGACCCGAACGACCAGGACAACGTGTACGTCTACGTCTCGGGATCCGCCCCGGTGCGTTCGCCCGGCGAGCTCCCCGGCTGCGTGGCCGCGCCGCCGGACTCGAACCCGAACAGCGCGCTGTTCCGCATCGAGGTCATCAAGGTGCCGCTCTCGCATCCCGAGCAGGCGGCCATCGTGAGCTCGCCGCGGATCTTCAGCGGCCTGGCCGCGCCGCCGAAGCACGGCGAGGCGCCCGAGGACATCGCCGCCGCGGCCAAGGAGGCGGCGGACTGGCGGGCCAAAGGGGGCTTCACGGCGAGGATGGGGGAGATCGAATACGTCCTGCCGGCGGAATCGACCAAGCCGATGCTCGACAGCGTGGTCAAGGCGCGCGGGGGAAGCGGGGCGCCCACGGCGTCGGACAGCGCGGGCGTGCGGGAGGCCATTCAGAAAATTATGGACGCCATGATGGCTCCACCCCCGGGGACGGTGAACGGCGTGCGCCCCGGACCCAGCCAGTGCCATGATATCACAGTCTATCCGGCCATCGGGTTGGCGGGCGGCGCGTGCGGTGGGTACGGCCTGCTGTTGGACATCCGCGACGTGGCGAACCCCAAGCGGATGGACGCCGTGTCCGACTCGAACTTCTCGTACTGGCACTCCGCCACGTTCAACAACGACGGGACCAAGCTCCTCTTCTCCGACGAGTGGGGCGGCGGCGGCCAGCCCAAATGCCGGGCCACCGACAAGCACGAGTGGGGGGCGGACGCGATCTTCACGCTGGCCGACAACCGGATGACGTTTCAGAGCTACTACAAGATGTCGGCGCCGCAGACCCCGTTCGAGAACTGCGTGGCGCACAACGGCTCCCTTATCCCGATCCCCGGGCGGGACATCATGGTCCAGGCCTGGTACCAGGGCGGCATCTCCGTGTTCGAGTGGACCGATCCGGCCCACCCGAAGGAGATCGCGTTCTTCGATCGCGGGCCGGTCGACTCGACCAAGATGGAGGACGGCGGATCGTGGTCGGCCTACTGGTACAACGGGGTCATCGTCAGCTCGGAGATTTCGCGCGGGCTCGACATCTTCGAGTTGACGCCGAGCGGGTTCATTTCGCGGAACGAGATCGACGCGGCGAAGCTGGTGCGGCTCGAGTATTTCAATACGCAGGACCAGCCCAAGTTCGTCTGGCCGGCGAGCTTCACGGTGGCGCGTGCCTACCTGGACCAGGTGGCGAGGTCGAACGGCCTGGCGCCTGAAAGGCTGGCCGCCACACGGATGGCGCTCGCGCGCGCCGAGCGGCTTTCAGGAGTCCAGCGCCGGGAGGCCCTCCTGCAGCTGGCAACGCAGCTGGACGGTGATGTTCAGGGAGCGCCCGGCCGGCTGCGGACCCTCGCCGCAGAGGTCAGAGACCTGGCAGGAGCGGGTGCAGGGGCGGGGGCGGGAGCGGGGGTGGACCGCTAACTCGACGGTGACGTTCTAGCGAGCCTGATACACGGTGTGCCACTTCCTGAGTGGCGCACCGATCAGGGCGCCAACCAGCGCGCCGGCGGCCGTTGCGCCGATCGCGATGACTGCCGTGCCACCCCCTGCGTTGCTGCATCCGCCATCGCTGCAGAGGGACGATGACAGGCCCAGGCCGGCAGCCAGCCCTCCCGCGAACCCGACGCCCGTCCCCACCAGGGCGCCGGTGCCGCTCGCGCTACCCCGGACTTGAATGCGTGTCACGTCGCTCAGGCCTA
>DASQAM010000087.1:0-4022 GCA_035635735.1 Gemmatimonadales bacterium
ACCGTGGCCCACCTCGAGATCGAGGGCGCGAAGGGTGTCGCCGAACGGGAAATCGAGGGCGGTGTCGAGGTCGTGGAGTTTCCCCTCCCGGCCGTGCTCACCACCGATAAAGGTCTGAACGAGCCGCGCTACCCCGCGCTCAAGGGAATCATGGCCGCGAAGAAGAAGCCGCTGGACGTGAAGCCCGCAACCCTCGGTCCGGGGGCGCTCGAGATCCTCGCCCTCACGCCGCCGCCGGAGCGCAAGGAGGGGAAAATCGTGGGCGAAGGCCCGGCCGCGGTGCCGGAGCTGGTGCGCCTGCTGCGCGAGGAAGCCAAGGTCCTGTGAGCCACGTCCTCGCGGTGCTGGAGCAGCGGGACGGCGGGCTGCGCAAAGTGTCCTACGAGGTCGTGACGGGCGCCCGTCGGCTGGCCGACGCGCTGGGTGGGAGCGTAGACGCGCTGATCCTGGCGTCAGGTGCCGTGAAGGGCGCGGAACAGGTGGGCCGGTACGGCGCGGACAAAGTGATCACGCTGACAAACCCGGCGTTCGGCATCTATGCCCCTGAGGGCTACGCGCGCACCATTGCCGAGCGCATCAAGAGCGGGAGCTACGGAGCGGTGGTATTCGCCGCCAGCGCAACGGGGAAGGACCTCGCCCCTCGGGTAGCCGCGCGGCTGGGGCGTCCGCTCGCGCAGGACGTCGTGGACCTCGCGGTCGAGAATGGCGCGGTCACGGTGATCCGCCCAGTGTACGCGGGGAAGGCGTTGCTGAAGCTCAAGGTTACCGGTACTCCCGCGCTGCTCTCGTTGAGGCCGAATGTGTTCACACCGGTCGAGCGCCCGAAGCCGGGGACGCAGGAGAGTGCGGCGGCGGCGGGGCCGGCGGGTCGGGTGCTGGTGAAATCGATCAAGGCGGCGGAAGCGGGCACGCTCGATGTGGCCGAAGCGCCCATCATCGTGTCCGGGGGTCGTGGGCTCAAGGACCCGGCCAACTTCAAGGTGTTGGAGGAGCTGGCCGCCGCCTTCGCGGGACGCGCCGCGGTCGGTGCGTCGCGCGCCGTCGTCGATGCGGGGTGGCGCCCCCACGCGGACCAGGTAGGACAGACGGGCAAGACGGTGAGCCCGACCCTGTACGTCGCGGTCGGCATTTCGGGGGCGATCCAGCACCTCGCCGGGATGCGCACGTCCAAGGTCATCGTGGCCATCAACAAGGACAAAGACGCGCCGATCTTCAAGGTGGCGGACTACGGGATCGTGGGGGATCTGTTCGAGGTCGTTCCCAAGCTCACGGAAGAGATAAAGAAGCTGCATGGATGAGACGGGAAAGGGGAAAGGGGAAACGGGAAAGGTGATTCCCGCGCGGTATCAGCCTCCCCTCCCGCTCGACCGGCTCCTGCTGCCCGTCGGCGCCCCGGGTGCGGGCGACCACATGGAGCTGGACGTGCTGATCGTGGGCGCGGGGCCCGCGGGGCTGGCCTGCGCGATCGAGCTGGCCCACCTCGCCCGGCGCGAGCACGGGGACGTGAACATCGGCGTGCTCGAGAAGGCCGAGGCGCTGGGTGAGCACTGCCTCTCGGGCGCGGTCGTGAACCCCCGCGCCTTCCACGAGCTGTTCCCCGACCTGAAGGATGCCGACTTCCCGTTCCGCGGGCCCGTCACGAAGGAACGGGTCGCATTCCTCACTTCCCGCCGGGCTTTCACTCTCCCCACGCCGCCCACGATGCACAACGCCGGGAACTACGTGGCGTCGTTGTGCGAGATCGTGCGCTGGTTAGGCGAGCGGGCCGGGGCGTTGGGGGTGAACGTCTTCACGGGCTTCCCCGCCGCGAGCCTGCTGGTGGATGGGCGGCGGGTGGCGGGCGTCCGGACCGCGGCCACCGGCCTCGACCGCGAAGGGCGGCCGCTCTCGAATTACATGGCGCCGAACGATCTCACCGCGAAGGTGACGGCGCTGGCCGAGGGAACGAGGGGGAGCTTGTCGCAGGCGTGGCTCGAGTGGCAGGCCGTGACGTCCGAGAATCCGCAGATCTACGCGCTCGGCGTGAAAGAGATCTGGGAGACCAAGCGGCCGCTCGATACAATTGTCCACACGCTCGGCTGGCCGGTCCCGACCGATGCCTTCGGTGGCAGCTTCATGTATCCACTCGAGCCGAATCTGGTGGCGCTCGGGCTGGTGGTGGGGCTCGATTACCGCAACGCCGCGCTCGATGTCCACGACCTGCTCCAGCAGATGACGCTGCACCCGCTGTTCCGGCAGTACTTGGAGGGCGGCGAGATGGTCGAGTGGGGCGCGAAGACGATCCCGGAGGGCGGCTACTACGCGGTCCCGGCGCGTCGTTCAGGCGACGGCGTCGTGATTCTGGGTGACTCGGCCGGCTTCGTGGATGTGCCGTCGCTCAAGGGCATCCACTACGCAATACAGTCGGGGATCCTCGCCGCGCGTGCGATCCATGCGGGGCTCAAGGCAGGCGACGCGTCCGCCGCACCGCTCGCCGAGTACGACCGCTCGGTGAACGCGTCTTTCATCATGAAGGACCTGTTTCGCACACGGAACATGCGGCTGGCGTTCAAGGACGGATTCTACGCGGGCGGGGTCAAGGCGGCGCTGATGACGCTCACCGGGGGACGGTTCCCGGGTGGGAAGATTCCGATGGAGCCCGACGGGGAGGTAGAGCGCACACTGACCTCGGGCGCAAGCCCGGGGATCACTCCCGACGGCCGTCTCACCTTCTCCAAGGTGGATGGGGTCTTCAAATCCGGCAACACGACGCGTGATACGATTCCCGTTCATCTGGTGATCGGGAAGGACGTGCCGGTCGCGGTGGCCGAGTTCTACGCCCGGATGTGCCCGGCGGGAGTATACGAAGTGGCGCAGGGCGCCCTGCGCGTGAATGCCCCGAACTGCGTCGACTGCAAGGCCACGGACGTGCTCGGCCCGAGGTGGACGCCGCGGGAGGGAGGGAGCGGCCCCAAGTACAAACGGATGTAACACTCGGTGTTCCACCTTGGCGTCGCCGCATCAGGCGCGACCCGAGGGCAACAGTTCGCGTGCCCGTCGGGCGACCCCCACTCTTGCTCAACGCGCATCATCAATCCCGCCAACGTGATAGGTCGTAAGGTCTATTCGGCTCGATGGCATTGGGCATGCAGACGACCAAGCAGGACCTCCTATGACGAGTGATGCCAGGCGGGACACGACAACCGGGGGCGGGCAGCCCAAGCGGCGCGGCTGGGATCGGCGGGCCGATCGCGGCCGCCGCATGGTGCGCGATCGCCGTCGCGAAAAGGTCGAGGTGGCGTTCGAGCGCCGCCGAGCGGTCGACCGACGCGCCGAAGCACCTCGTCGCGCTCAAGGGGGCCGCCGCACATCGGACCCGGAAGGCTTTCAGCGGCTGAACCTGTAGGGCTTCCTTGCGCCGTTCATAGACCTGCCATCTTGATTCCGTCGATGATGAACTGCACCGCGATGGCGCACAGCACGAGGCCCATGAGCCGCGTCAGGATCCGCATGCCTGTCTGGCCGAGCTTCTGCTCCACCCGTGGGGCAGCGGCGAGCGTGACGTAGGTCAGGAACGCCGTGAGCGCGATCGCCATGTAGACCCCGACGGTCGTCACCACGCTCTTCGACGCCCCCGCCAATACCATGACCGTCGAGATCGCCCCCGGTCCGGCGAGCATTGGCACGCCCAGCGGCATGATGCCTACGTCTTCCTTCTCGATTCCCTCGGCCTTCTCGATCGCCGTCTCCCGCTGCTGGCTGCGGCGCGCCTGGACCATGTCGAGCGCGTTGAGGCCGATCAGGATACCGCCGGCGATCTTGAAGGCTCCGATCGTGATGCCGAACAGGCGGAAGATGAGGCTGCCACCCAAAGCGAACGCCGTCAGGGTGATGCCGCAGGTCCAGGCGCCCCGCTTGGCCATGAGGCGGCGCCCCTCCGGTGGGTCCCGCGCGGTCATGGCCAGGAACGTGGGAACGGCGGTGAGGGGATCGACAATGAACAGGACCGACGTGAAGATGAGGAACAGGTCCTGCAGCGTCCT
>DASQAM010000088.1:0-4285 GCA_035635735.1 Gemmatimonadales bacterium
CCTTGCCGCCCGTCCAGTGGAGGCGAGGGGGATCGAACCCCTGACCTCGTGAATGCCATTCACGCGCTCTCCCAACTGAGCTACGCCCCCGTTATATTGGGCCCCGCAAAACGCGTTCCGGCGGGAACACGGCATCTTATCTGGACGTTGTAGCGGTGTCAAGCGTTTTTGCGCCTGTACGCGAACTTTTCGGCCTGTATCCGGTATCACACGGTGATCCGGGACTAATAGATATGCCCAAGCACATTCGACGGAAGAAGACCACCTCCCCCGCCCGGGCGAAGCCCCGCACGGCCGCCCGCGCTGTCGCGGCCGCCGCCCCGGCGAAGCCCGCCCCCGCCAAGAAGCGCGGGCGGCGTCGGGGTCTGCTCTCCGGCCTCGGCACCCATGAGCACGAGCGCGACATCCTCGACCAGTACCTCCACGAGGTGTCGAAGACGCCCCTCCTTACCCAAAAGGAGGAGATCGCGCTCGCCCGGAAGGTGCGCGCCGGCGACCAGGAGTCGATGCAGGAGCTGGTGAAGCGCAACCTCCGCTTCGTAATCTCGGTCGCCAAAAAGTACCAGAACCGTGGTCTGCCCCTGACCGACCTGATCGGCGAGGGCAACGTCGGCCTGCTCACGGCGGCTCGGAAGTTCGACCCGGACCAGGGCGTGAAGTTCATCTCGTACGCCGTGTGGTGGATCCGCCAGGCGATCCTTGCGGCGCTGGCGCGCCAGGGGCGCACCGTGCGCGTGCCTTTGAACCGCACTGCCGACCTGTCGCGCATCGTCCGCACGGCGGAGTTTCTGCGGCAGACGCTGCGGCGCGAGCCCACGCCGGAGGAGATCTCCGACGCGACCAAGCTGTCGCTCGAGGTGGTGCAATCGCTCGCCGCGCTCAACACGGGCGACGTGCGGCTCGATGCGCCGCTCGATCCCGACGGCGACCGCTCGCTGATCGAGCGCTTCATCGCCGAGGATCTCCCCGACACCGAAGACCAGGCGATGGATCGGTTCCTGTCGGACGAGATCGAGCAGGCGCTGAACACGTTGCAGCGACGCGACGCTAAGGTGTTGCGCTTGTACTTTGGGCTGGACGGCGGCCGCGAGCATACGCTCGAAGAGATCGGTGGGATGCTCGGCGTGACGCGCGAGCGCGTGCGCCAGTTGCGGGACCGCGCGCTCAAGCGGCTGCGGGACGGCGAGGTGGGGAAGGCGTTGGCGAGCTTCGCGGCGTAAACGCTGTTCCACGTTACAGGTTGCACGTTGCACGAACGGCCGGTGCGAGATCGCGCCGGCCGCTTTGTTTTGGCCACTTCGGGGAACGTGCAACGTGTAACGGGTGACGTTACTTTAGGCCCGTGATCGAGCGGATCGGCCGAAGGACCGTCGCCGCCGTTAAGACCGTCGGCCGCTTCGGGCATTTCATGGGGGACCTGGCGCGCGCCGTTCCCGACGTGGACGTCTGGGGGCGGCTGACGCTCGTCCAGCTGCGGCGGGTCGGTGTGGACTCCCTTCCCGTCGCCCTGTTCATCGCCGCGTTTACCGGCGTCGTGCTCGCCCTCCAGGCGTCTTACACCTTCAGAAACACCGTCCCGCTCTACTTCGTCGGCACGCTCGTCGGGAAAACGATGATGCTGGAGCTCGGCCCCGTGCTCGCCGGGCTCGCGCTGGCGGGGCGGGTCGGAGCGAGCATGGCGGCCGAGCTCGGGACCATGAGGGTCACCGAGCAGGTGGACGCGCTCGAGACGCTCGCCTACGACCCTCAGAGCTTTCTCGTCCTCCCACGGGTGCTCGCCGGCACCGCCATGTTTCCCATCATCGTGGCGCTCGCGATCGTCACGGGGATCCTCACCGGCTGGATTGCGAGCCTGGCGCTGCTCGACCTCACGACCCCGGAGTTCATCAAGGGCCTGAAGCTGTTCTATCGGTTCAAGGACACCTGGTTCGGCCTGTTCAAGAGCGCCACCTTCGGCTTCACGATCACGCTGGTGGGGTGCGTCGTCGGGCTGGGCACGCGCGGCGGCGCCGAGGGCGTAGGCTTGAGCACCACCCGCGCGGTCGTCTACTCGGCCGTGCTGTTGCTCGTGCTGGATGCGTTCTGGGCGCTGGTGTTGCTGCGGTGATCCAGTTCCAGGACCTGCACAAGAGCTTCGGCGCCAAGCCGGTGCTCGCCGGCTTCACCCTGACGGTACCCGACCAGGAAACCGTGGTCATCATCGGGTACTCGGGCACCGGCAAGAGCGTGGCTCTGAAGCACGTGGTGGGGTTGTTGCAGCCCGATGCCGGAGACGTCATCGTTGACGGCCGCGCGGTGTCGACCCTCGAGCGGGACGCCCTGATGGCGCTGCGACGCGACATCGGATTCGTCTTCCAGTTCGCCGCGCTGTTCGATTCGATGACCGTATTCGACAACGTCGCGCTGGGGCTCAGGCGGCGCGACCTTTCCGACGATGAAATCGCGGAGCGCGTGCGTGAGGCGCTGGCGGTCGTGGACCTGACGGGTGCGGAGGAGAAGTACCCGGCCGAGCTGTCGGGCGGGATGCGCAAGCGGGTGGGCATCGCGCGGGCCATCGCCCTGCGACCCCGCTACCTCCTGTACGACGAGCCGACCACCGGCCTCGATCCCGTGACCTCGGCGGTGATCGACCAGCTCATGGTGCGGACCCGCGAGCATCTCCGAGTGACGGGCATCGTGGTGACGCACGACATGCGCAGCGCCTATGCGGTCGGTGATCGCATCGCCATGTTGTACGAGGGCAAGATCCGGCAGGTGGGGACCGTGGAGCAAATCCAGCAGACGGAGGATCCCGTGGTCCGGCAGTTCATTGAGGGACGCCCCGGGTGAAGCGCGAGAACGAGTTCGCCGTCGGCCTCGTCGTGATCGCGGCGTTCGCGGTCGTGGTGGGCGGCGCCTTGTGGCTCTCGGGTGCCCACATCGGCCGGACGGAGGCGGTCTACACCGCCCGGTTCCGGACCGTCGGCGGCCTGAACGTCGGGGACCCCGTCGTCCTGCGCGGCGTCCGCGTCGGCCGCGTGGAGGGAATCCGGCTCGCCACCGGAAACTGGGTCGAAGCGGACCTGAAGATCTACGCCGGCACGCTGCCACCCTCCCATCCGGCCGTGATCGCGGCGTCGGCGTCCCTGTTCGGCGAGTGGGCCGCCTCGCTCGTTTCGCTCGACCAGCTCCCGAACGACCCGAACATCAAGCAGGCGATCGCCGAGGCCCAGGCGGGTGGGGGGGGGAAGTGGCCGGGCGCGACGCTCCCCGACATCGGCCAGCTCACCGCGCAGGCCAGCCGCATCGCCACAGACATCGCGACGGTGTCGAACCGTATCCAGACCGCGTTCGACTCCGAGGCGGTGAACGAGCTCCGCCGGTCGATCAAGGACTTCGGTCGCATCGCCGACCGGCTGGTGCAGGTGACCAACGAGCAGGCGGACGTGATCGGCTCGGTCGGGACCAACTTGCGGGAGGGCTCGCAGGCGGTCGCCAAGGCGGCGACGCAGGTGCAAGCCACCCTCGGCCGCGTGGACTCCGCGACCAACCAAGGCCAGCTCGCGACCATCCTCAACAATTCGGCGGAAGCCAGCTCCAACATGCGATCGGCATCGCAGGACTTTCGAGACCTGCTCGACGCCGCTCACAAGAACCAGGAAAGCCTGGTGCGCGTCCTCGTGTCGGCCGACAGCGTGATGTCGCGCATCGCGAACCGCAGCGGGACGCTTGGCCTGCTGGTGTCGGACTCGACCCTGTATCGCGAGACCACCCTCACGATGATTCAGTTGCGGCAGCTCCTGTCGGACATTCAGGCGAACCCGCGGAAGTATTTCTCGTTCAGCGTTTTCTAAGCGATGCCACGACGCCAGCGGCGGGCCCAGCGCGAGACCTCGGCGGGCGGGGTCGTATTCCGGCGCGGACCGGGCGGCGAGCCGCGGTTCCTCTTGATCCGCGACTCCTATCGCAACTGGGGGTTCCCCAAGGGCCACCTTGAACCCGGCGAGCCCCCCGCCGACGCCGCGCGCCGCGAAGTGGCCGAGGAGACCGGGCTCAAGGACCTGGTGCTGCACGGCCCGATTCGCGTCATCGACTGGTACTTCCGATTCCGCGGCAAGACGATCCACAAGTTCTGCCACTTCTTCCTGTTCGAGTCGAAGCGCGGCGAGTGCGTGCCGCAGGAGGACGAAGGCATCACCGACTGCGCGTGGTACACCCCCGAGGAGGCCCGCCGCACGATCTCCTACGACAATGCGCGCGCGGTGCTGGAGCAAGCGACCGCGATGGTGCAGGCGCTCGCCCACGT
>DASQAM010000089.1:0-12461 GCA_035635735.1 Gemmatimonadales bacterium
CGGGCGACGGGCACCGCGCCGTAATGCTGCGCGCGCATCTGGGTGAGGCCGCACGGCTCGTACAGCGACGGCATGAGCAGCGCGTCGGCGCCGGCCAGCAAACGGTGCTCGACGCGATCGGTGAACATGAACTCGACCGCCACGCGGTCGGGCGCCGCCGCCGCGATGTTCCCCAGCGCCTCGTGGTAGCGGTGCTCTCCGGCACCCAGGAAAATGAACTGTGCGTCCGTCGTCCCCAGCAGATCGGCGCCGAGCACCAGGTCCAGTCCCTTCTGGGACACCATGCGCGCGCTCATCCCGAAGAGGGGCGTGTGCGCCCTCTGGGCCAGGCCGTACGCCCGCTGCAGGGCTGCCTTGCAGCGCCGTTTCCCGGAGAGATCCTCGCTCGAGTAATTTCCGGTGAGCTCCGGATCGGTCTCGGGGTTCCACAGATCCGGATCGATGCCGTTCAAGATCCCGACCAGCCGGTCGCCCAGCCCGGTGAACCGGTCGTGCAGCCCGAACCCGCCTTCCGCCGTGCGCAGCTCCTCTGCATGAGAGGGGCTGACGGTCACGACGACGTCCGAGTGCGCCATCCCACCCTTGAGCGCATTCATCCGGCCGTACCACTCGAACACGTCGGAGTTGTAGAGCTCGGCGGGAAGACCCAACGCCGCCATTGTCTCCGGCGGGAAGTGTCCCTGGAAGCCGGCGTTGTGTACCGACATCACGACCGCCAGCCGCCGGTGGAACGCCTCGCTGGCGAACGCGGTGCGCAGGTATACCGGTGCCAGGGCGGTGTGCCAGTCGTGCGCGTGCAGCACCTGCGTCTCCGGGGCGACCTCGGGAAGTGCTGTGAGCGCGGCGAGACAGAAGAACGCGAACCGCCGGGCATTGTCCGGATAGTCCCCGCCGTTGTCACCGTAGATGCCCGCCCGGTCGAAAAAGTCGGGGTGCTCGATGAAGAAGACCTGCGGCCCCCCCCCTGGCCCGGGCGGCGTGCGATACAGCCACGCCCGCTCAGTGTGCCCGCCGAGCGTGATCGCGAGCGCCGACCCGGTGCGCTCGAGCGAGGGCGTGGTCTCGCGAACGATCTGGTACAGCGGCATGAAAACGGTGGTCGGCAAGCCTGCGGCGGCCTGGCAGGTCGCCAGACCGCTCACTGCCTCGCCCAGCCCACCGGTGCGGGCGAAGGGCCAGTACTCGGCCGTCAGGTGGGTGACACCGATCCGCTCATCGGGAGCGATCTGGGGCCGCGGCGCCGCGGCGGTCGCCGCCCGGCGCGGCTGGGCGGGGCTCCGCCGCCGGGACTTCGGGGCTGGGGGGGGTGTCGCGCCCATGTGCGCCTCCACTGGCATTCTCGCTCAGGCCGTCGGCGGATCGTCCGCCGGCTGCTCCCCCCGCATCGCGGGGAGGTAATACTCCGTGACATAATCCCGGACCATGCGCTGGGCGGTGAACCGCGCGCCCGCGGTGCGCAGCGCGTGCCTCATCTTCTCCGTCCAGCCGCGCGGCACACCCTGGGCATCACGCTCGTAGAACAGCGGCACCACCTCGTTTTCGAGCAGGCGGTACAACTGCTCGGCGTCCGCCGCATCGGCGTCCTGACCCACTGGCGCCGGCGGAATGGCCCAGCCGTTCGGCCCATCGTAACCCTCGGCCCACCAGCCGTCCAGCGTGCTCAGCTGGGGCACGCCGTTCAAGGCCGCCTTCATGCCGCTCGTGCCGCACGCCTCGAGCGGGGGGCGCGGCACGTTGAGCCACAGGTCAACTCCCTGCACCAGGCTGTGGGCCAGATGCATGTCGTAGTCCTCGAGGAACGCAATCCGGCCCTCGAACCGGGCTTCCCGGGTGTGAGCGTACACGCGCTGCAAGACCTGCTTGCCCGGCTCGTCACCCGGATGCGACTTGCCGGAGAACACGATCTGCACCGGGCGCCAGGGGTTCACCAGCAACCGCTGCAGCCGATCGGGATCCCGGAAGATCAGGTCGGCCCGCTTGTAGGTGGCAAACCGGCGACCGAAGCCGATCGTGAAAGCTTCGGGATCTAGCAGCGTCCCCGCGCCCACGAGGTGCAGGGCTTCCTTCCACTGATCCGCCCAGCGGCGCCGCGCCTGCTCCCGGATGCTCCGCATCAATTGCGCCTTGAGCTGGTTGTGCACCGCCCACAGGGCTTGAGCGTCCAGCTCGAGCACTTTGTCCCAGAACTCGGGGTCGTCCACCCGGGCCAGCCAATCGGGTCCGAAGTGCGAGTCGAACAGGGTCAGGACCCGGTTCGCCATCCAAGTCGCAACGTGCACACCGTTGGTGACGTGGCCGATCGGCACGCGTGCGACATCGCGGTCGGGCCAGAGCGGGGCCCAGATGCGGCGGGACTCTTCCCCGTGACGCCGCGACACCGCGTTCACCCGCGCCGAGAGCCGGATGGCCGCGACGGGCATGTGAAAGCGATCGTGATCGATCACCGGATGATGCCCCAGCCGGATGAAGGCTTCCCGGCCGACGCCCATCTCTTGCCACACCGGACCGACGCACTGCTCGACCTGCTCGATCGAGAACGTGTCGTGCCCGGCGGGCACCGGCGTATGGGTGGTGAACGTGCTCGTCGCGCGTACCTTGCGCACGGCCTCCGCGAACGGGGTCCCCCGCGTCACCAGCTCACGTACGCGCTCCACCAGCATGAACGCGGCGTGTCCTTCGTTTGTGTGCCAGGCGGCCGGGTCGTATCCCAGGGCCCGCAACACTCGCACGCCCCCGACGCCCAGGACCCACTCTTGCCGCAGCCGCAAGTCAGGCCCGCCGGCGTAGAGCCGGTGGGACAGCCCACGGTCGGCCGGGTCGTTCTGCGCGAGATCCGTGTCCAGGAGGAAGATCGGCACCCGGCCCACCATGACGCGCCAGGCGCCCACGCTCACGTGTCGGCCCGACAGCTGCACTGTGGCGAGGCAGGGATCGCCCTTCGGCCCCCGCACCGGCTGGAGCGGCGTCGCCGCCACGTGGAACCGCTCCTCGGCATCCTCCTGCCATCCATCGAGCCGCAGGCGCTGGTCGGAGTAGCCTTTGGTATAGAACAGGCCGACGCCCACGAGCGGGACGCCCAGGTCCGACGCCGCCTTACACTGGTCCCCGGCGAGGACCCCGAGGCCTCCGGAGTAAATGGGAACCGAGGCGTGTAACCCGAACTCAGCGCAGAAGTACGCGATCGGCCGCTTGACGAGCTCGGGATACGCGGTGGCGAACCAGGTGCCGGCGGACGTCGCGTCCTGCGCCGCCGCGGCGACAACGGCGTCGTACAGCTGCAGGAACGCGGTGTCCTGTGCGCACGCGGCGAGCCGCGCCGGATCGACCCGTCGCAACAGCTCGATGGGATTGTGCTGAGTGCGACGCCACAGCGCGGGATCGAGCATGCGGAACAGCGCCCGCGCGTTGCGGTTCCAGCTCCAGGAAAGATTGGCGGCAACGGCGACGAGCCCTCCGATCCGCTCGGGGAGGGTTGGCGCGCTAGTGTCGGGCATGGGTCATCCGGCCTGCAAACTAAGGCCGGGCGGGGCGGCCTGGGAAGCGCGGAGGGTGGCGGCGAACGAGCGATGTGCCCAGGTTTCCCCAAGCGCCATGACTGCCACCTCCGCTCCCACCGTACGCCGGCACCACTGGATCGTCCGCCTCACCCATTGGGCGACCGTGATCGTGCTCGCCGGCATGATCGCGAGCGGTCTCCAGATCTACGAAGCCTACGCTCGGTTCGGAAACCGGGGCGGGCCATACTTCGTGAGCCCGTTCGACAGCGCCCAGTTCCCGCACTGGAGCCGGCTCGGCGGCTGGCTCGCGGGCGCGCTCAACTGGCACTTCGCGCTGGCGTGGCCGCTCATCGCCTTCGGTCTCCTGTATCTCGGATACTTGGTGCGGAGCGGCGAGTGGCGCGCCTTGCTGTTCCGGCCGCGGGACGTTCCGGGCGCGATCGAGATGACGAAGTACTACCTCCATCTCCGCCGGGAGCATCCACCGCAGGGTAAACACAACCCGCTCCAGAAGCTCGCGTACACGGGCGTGATCGGGTTGGGCGCGCTCGCGGTGCTCACCGGCTTCGCGGTTTACAAGCCGACGCAGCTGGCCTGGCTGACGGCTTTGTTCGGCGGATTTCAGGCGGCGCGGTACTGGCACTTCTGGATCGTGTGGGTCTTCGTGGGCTTCACCATCATGCACGTCGTCCTCGTGTTCGCCGTGGATCCCGCCTCGCTGCGCGCCATGCTCACCGGCGGATACCGGGGCCGCTTTCCGAGTCATGACTGAGACGCAGACGCCACGACGCCACGACGCGACGTTGCACGACGTGAACCGGCGAGCATTTCTGAGGCTTGGGGTCGCGGCCGGCGCCGGGGCTCTCGCTGCGGCGTGCGGGTGGGACGGGGGCAAACTGGTGCGCCCCGGCCTGTGGAGCATCGGCCGCGTGAACGACTGGGTGGGCGAGAACATCCTGTACTCGCCGGCGCGGCTCGCGCGCACGTACCCCGCGAGCGAGCGGAGCGCCGTGCTTCCCAGCTATTTCATCTCGCGCACCATGCCGATGCTCAGTGATCCGGCCGCTTGGCGCCTGCGGGTGGACGGCCTGGTGGCGCAACCGCTCGAGCTGTCGCTCGACGACCTGATGCAGCTGCCGCGCGTGTCGTACACGGTGAAGCACCACTGCGTGGAAGGCTGGTCCGCGATCGCGAGCTGGCACGGCGTCCCGGTGTCGGCGATAGTGGAGCGGTGCCGCCCGACCAAGGCAGCGCGTTATATCAGCTTCGTGTCTTTCGACGCCGATTACTCGAACGGCTGGGACATGGCGAGCGCCATGCATCCCCAGACCATTCTCGCGTACGGCATGAACGACAACCCGCTGCCGGCGTCGCACGGGGCGCCGCTGCGGCTGTACTCGCCGACGAAGCTCGGGTACAAGCTGACGAAATACCTGGTGTCGATGACGTTCATGGATCAGAGACCGGGGGGGTATTGGGAAGATCAGGGATACCCCTGGTTCGGAGGGATCTAGGACGTCTACTGCTTGACGATTCTCGCGAGCAATTCAACGTCGGGATCAAACACCAGCTCCGCCGGTGCCGTATCGAGCGGTGGGTCGAGTATGACCTGCGTGCGTGTCTGCCCGGGGACTTGGACGCGGGTCCGGACCCACCGCCCGGCCGCCGTCTTGATATTGATGGTCAGCGGGAAACGATAACTGCCGAATCGCGCGCCTTGGGTGATTGAGAGGCTGACGCGCTTCGCCGCTGCATCGTACGTCCATGACGTGGTGAGCTCGGGGAAGCCCGGCCGGCGCAGCCACTGGTCGAAGAACCAGCCGAGCGGCCGTCCGGATGAGGCTTCCAGCTCCCGGCGAAGATCGTCACTGAGCGCGTTCCCATTCCGATACCTGTCGTAGTAACGGTGCAGGCCCCCGTAGAACGCCGAGTCGCCGAGCGTGGTCCGCAGCATGTGCAATACGAAGCCACCCTTCTGATAGCTGTTCTCGTTGAGCAACGCCATCAGGTCCTGTTCCGTCGTGTCGATCACCGGCCGCTCGGCTACGACTCGACTCGAGAGCACGGCCCGCCGGATGTCCTCCATCTCCGCGCGAAAGCCCGAGTCGCCGGCTGACTTCCGCGTCCAGAGCGCCGCAAAGTAGGTCGCGAAGCCTTCGGACAGCCACAGATGCGACCACTCGGTCTCCGTCACGGCGTCGCCGAACCACTGGTGAGCGGTCTCGTGGGCCACGACGCCATCGGTCATGGTCCGCTTCCGGAACGGCTGGTCGGCGTAGAAAATCGCGGTCGCGTTCTCCATGCCGCCGAACCGGGTCGACGATTCCAGATGCGCCAGTTTTTCGTAGGGAAACGGGCCTACCAACGATCCGAAATAAGAGACGATGTCTGGCGCGCTCCTGAACGGGCCCGGAAGAAAATCCGCCAACCGCGGCTCCACGTATGCCCATTGGTGGACGCAGCGACCGACCAGCGTCAGACCGCACGCCGTCTCACCCAGGTCGTACTCGGAGAGCGGAGCGGCAGCGATGACCATGAGATAGACCGGGATCGGCTCGTTCATCCGCCAACGGGTGATCGTCCTCGGCGTGTTGGAGCCGTTGACCGGAGCTTCCCCGAGACGGGCGCCGTTCGCAATGACCTTGAGGCGGCTCGGGGCACGCACGGTCCAACTCACGGTTGCCTTGTCGCTGGGATGGTCGACACTGGGAATCCAATGACGCCCCCGGTCGGGCCAATTGTCCCCGAAGGCCGTCCAACCCCACGCGGTGTCGCTCCGCATGATGAGACCGTCGGTAACCGGGCCACCGTAGCGGACGGCTATGGTCAACGTGTCGGACGAGGCTGCCGGCAACGGAATGCGGATGGTGCCGCTGTCCCGACGGAAGCGTGTCGCGTGCTCACCCACCAGTACGCTGTCGACCCTCAGGCTCAAGAGGTCGAGCACCAGTGTGTCGACGCGGGCGGTTCGCCGAACGGTGAGCACGGCGCGCCCCTCGATGCGGTTCCCGCTGTCCGGCAGATCCAGGGACAACGCGTAGTCCAGCACGTCGACCCCCGGGCGATATGGCCGCGGAGAGGGGGCGGGGGGGACCTGTTGGGCTACGAGCTGAGTTGCGGCGAAAAGCACGATGACCGCGATCGTCAGCCTCATCCGATCGCTGCCAGCGCGTCGTGCATCTGCACCGCGGTCTGGTATCGGTCTGCCGGCTCCTTGGCCATCGTCTTGAGAATCACCTGCGCTAACGCTTCGGGCACGTCCGGGTTGATGATGCGCGGATCGGGCGGCTCCTCCTCGAGATGCTTCGCGATCAGCGCGAACGTCGTCTCGGCATCGAACGGGAGGCGGCGCGTGAGACACTCGAACAGCACCACGCCCGCCGAGTAGAGATCGCTGCGCGCGTCGAGCTCCCGGCCCGAGAGGTGCTCGGGCGACATGTAATCCGGCGTGCCAATCGACATCCCGTCCTTGGTCAACCCCTCGTCCTTCGACCGGTTCGCGAGCCGGGCGATGCCGAAGTCCATCACCTTGAGCACGCCGCTCGGCTCGACCACCATGTTCTGGGGCTTGATGTCGCGGTGGATCACTCCCTGCTCGTGCGCGACTTCGAGCGCCCGGCACAGCTGTTTGCCGATCGTCAGGGTGACGGACACCGGCAGCGGCCCGCGGGTGGTGATGAGCTGCTTCAGGGATGTCCCCTCCACGTATTCCATCGTGAGGTAGTACATCCCGTTCACCTCGCCCAGATCGTACGTGCGCACCACGTTGCGATGGGTGATCTTGCGGGCGAGTCGGATCTCCTGCTTGAAGCGCTCGAGCGCGACGCCGCTCCCGACCAGCGCTTCGGGACGGAGCGCCTTGATCGCCACCGCCTCCTGCAGCTCGCGGTCGAACGCCCGGTACACCACACCCATCCCGCCCATCCCGAGGACTTCCTTCACCTCATAGCGGTTGGCGAACAGCGTGCCCGGGCGCAGCCCGCTTCCCGTCGCGGCCCCGATGGACGGCCGCGTGCTCTTGAGCTGCTCCGTGGGCGCGGCCCCCGACGTGGCCATCATGTACTCGACGAGCTTCGCCTTCTCCTGCAGGTCCGCCACCAGGCTCTGAAACGCCTGCGACAGCATGCCGATCTCGTCGCCGGAGGGGACGCCGATCTCCACGCTGTAGTCCCCGTCCTGCACCCGGCGTGTCGCGAGCGCCAGCCGGCGGATCGGGCCCGCGATCTGGCGGGCGAGCACATAGGCCGACGCCAGCGCAAGCAGCAGGCCAAGCGCGAGGGAGAACCCGATCGTGTGCTGCAGCGCTCGGAACGCGCCGAGCTCGCGTTCGTGCGAGCGGAAGGCGACAAACCCGCCGAACGCGTCGCCCCCCGCGGAGCGGATCGGACTCGCCAGCCCGATGAGCCGTTCCCCGGCCACGTCGGCGGCCAGCTCCGTGCCCGCCGTGTCGCGCGTCAGGGCGGCCATCGCCCCCGTGTCGGCCACGAGCGCCGGCTCGACCGCCTCGCGCGGCAGGGTGGAGC
This sequence comes from Gemmatimonadales bacterium, assembly GCA_035635735.1. Classification (GTDB taxonomy): domain Bacteria; phylum Gemmatimonadota; class Gemmatimonadetes; order Gemmatimonadales; family GWC2-71-9; genus AG41. The sequence goes on from DASQAM010000089.1 coordinate 8,021, forward strand.
CGACGATATAGGGCCGGTTGAGCGTGTCGAGCGCAAAGAACACCACGTCGGTGGTGGTCGCCTGCCTGATCTGGTGCGCGAGCGAATCGTCGATCGCGTAGGCGGCAATGAGAGAGCCCTGAGGCGCCGCCTGTGGCGACGCGCGCAGCGGCACCGCCACCGCTATGAACAGCTTGCGCCGGCGCTCGTCCACCCAGGCGCCGCTCGTCTCGTCCCCCGAGAGGGCGCCGGCGATCAGCGCGCCAGGCGAGAGGTCGATGTCGGACTCCGTGGGATAGTCCGTCCGGGCGACCAGTACGCCGTGTTCGTCGGTGATCAGCACCCACGCCGCGCCCAGCAATCGTCGGTGCTCCTCCGCTTGATCGAGCACGTTGCTCCGCTCGGCAGCCTTGAGCAGTCGCTCTCGGAACTGCGGCACCTCGGCGCTCACGGCGCTCATCCCCGCAAACGTCGCGGTCCGACCAGCGAGGAACGCCTGCACGCCCCGCCGCACGCCCGCGAGCGCCCGGCGGATCGATTCGTCGGCCGTGCGGTTCGCCTGCAGCGAGGTGAGCCCGAGCGTCACACCCAGCACACCCGCGACCGATAACGTGGCGGCGATGAAAATCTTGGCCCCGAGGCCGAGTCGCGCGATCCTAGTAGCGCTCGCGTCCGGCATTCGTCGGGTAATCTTTGCCGTACTTGTTCTTGTGGGGCGTCCAGCGGAACCCGCGAGCGTCGAGCGCCAGCTCGATCCCCGAGGCGCCGGCCGTCGTCACGCTCACCGGCTGCGAGACTTCCGGACTCCGCTCGTGCCAGGCGTGTAGCACCCATGTGCCCGGCGGCACCGGGGTGATGTCGAAGCTGCCGTCCGCCGCGGGTTGCGTGAAGTGGCGACCCGCCATCACCTGCACGAACGCCACCATTCGGGGGTGGATGTTGCAGAAGACGCGCACCAGGCCGGGACTCGTGAACGTCCAGGCCTTGGCGTCGCCGCGGCCGTATTGTCCGAGGTCGAACGGATCGGGCCCGGAGGCGGAGAACACGTTGTGGTCGAAGGGGTCGTGATTCGGGAAGCGGACCGTTGAGCCGAGAGGAACGACCACGACGCGGGGCACGAACTCCTTATCGTTGATCGCGATGTCCACGGTCACCGGGCGGGCGGCGTCGTCGGCCGCCCCGCCCTCGAGGTACACCACCGCGGCCGCCAGGTCGGGGGACGACTTCCCGCTCTTCTCGAGCAGCGTCACCCGGCCCGCGACGCGCCCCTGGGCGATCCCGCGCTGCGCTGCCGTGATACAACCCACGCCCACTAGCAGCGCGATCCATCGCATCGCCTGTTCCCGGTTGCGCTCGAGGCGTTGCAGCTTACTGTAGTCATACCGAAACCGCCAGGAGCCCGACATGCGGGCCACGTTGCTCGTCTCGCTCGCCGCCGTCGCCCTTCCGCTCGCAGCGCAAACGCCGCCATCGCCCCCAGCCTCCCCGCCCGCGCCGGCTGCGAAGCGCACCGTCGAGCTGACCGGTCTCGTGCTCGTGAATGGCTTCTTCACGAACGCTCGTGTCAACAACAGCGACGTGCCGCAGTTCGCCGACTCGCTCCCGTCGGCGAGCGCGATCGGCGGCACCATTCGGCAGACGCGCCTCGGCCTACTCGTGACCGATCCCGATGTGTTGCGCGGCAGCTTCTCCGGCGAGGTGGATGTCGACTTCTACGGCGGCCAGCAGCCGTCCTCCGGCGGGCGCACCTTCCCGCTGCTCCGGCTGCGGCGCGCCGTGGGCATCGTCTCGTGGCCGCACGCGCAGCTTCTGTTCGGCCAGGAGTCGCCCCTCGTCGCGGAGCGGAGCCCGCGCTCCCTCGCCTCCGTGGGCACCCCCGACTTCGCCACCGCCGGCAACCTGTGGCTGTGGCTGCCGCAGTTTCGCGCGACCCTGGAGCAGGGATACACCCTGCGCCTCGCGGAGCAGGTGGCCGTGCTGGCCCCGACGTCCGGAACTGCGCAAGGGCTCTTCAACACCCAGCCCGACTCGGCGGAGCGGAGCGGTCGCCCCTACCTGCAGGCGCGGGTGCGGCTCGCGTGGGGTCCCATCGACGATCCGAGCGAGATCGCCATCGGCGGCCACCTGGGATGGCTCGCCTCGGCCGACACGCTGTTCCAATCGCGCGCCGTCACGGCGGACGCGCGCGTCAAGGCCGGCCCGGTCGAGCTCGTGGCGGAGGCGTTCAGCGGGAAGGCGCTGGCGGGATTGGGCGGCGGCGGGATCGGCCAGAGCCTGGGGCCGACCGGCAAGGAGGTCCGCACCAAGGGCGGCTGGGGCCAGCTCAACGTCCGGGCTAGACCGGAGGTGATGGTCGGCGGCGGCTGCGGCATCGACGATCCCGACGACGGCGATCTGTCCGACGCGCTCGGCACCCCGCGGGGCCGGCTCAAGAATTTCGCGTGCGAGGGGCACGTGGATCTCCGGCCCAGCGGGCCGCTGGTGTTCGGAATCGAGTTCCGGCGGCTCGAGACCACGTACCCGAGCGGCAAGTTCACGGCCAATCACCTGAACCTCGCGGCTGGATATCGGTTCTGAGTGAAACTCGAGCGCGGCCCAAGAGTCGCGGCTGAACCGCGGCTCGGCATTGCCGCTGAAGCGGCCATGCAACGCCCGTTCACGGGCAAGTGCCGAGCCGCGAGTTTACTCGCGCACTACGCGGGGAGTCGACCTTTCAAATCATCGGGCCTGAACGGGCCGGGCTGGGCGATCAGCGCCCGCGCGTGGTCTACCTGTCCCCAGGTGTTCCAGAGGAGCACGCCGCGCACCCGCCCGTCCTTCAAGTAGTAAACCACACCCTCGCGGAATTTCTCTTTCCAGTCGGCCACCGTCTCGAGACGCGCGTCGACGTCACCCACCGCTTCGTAGCCCAGCTCGAACAGGTCGGAGTAGAAAAACGGCAGGTGATGGTAGGGCGTCGCCCGGCCCGCCATGTTGAGACCGGCGGTGCGCCCCATCGTGTTGGCGTTGTCCTCGTGCTCCACACGCAGGCGCGCGCCCAAGGCAGGATTTTCAAAGTTCGCCACGTCGCCCGCGGCGTAGATGTCGATCTGGCTGGTGCGGCAGGTCTGGTCCACCACGATCCCGTTGTCCACGCGCAAGCCGGCCTGCTCGGCGAGCTCCACGCCCGGCACGATGCCGAGCCCGGCGACGAGCACTTCGGCCACGAGCTCGCCGCCCAGGGTCGTGCGCACGACGCAGGAGCCGGCGCGCCGGTCGAGCCCCGCCATCCCCTCCCCCATCCGCATGGTGACGCCCTTCTCGCGGTAGTAGTCCACGAGGAACGCCGCCAGGTCCGCCGGGAACACGCGCGCGCCGAGACCCGCCTCCGGGACGAGCATCGTGATGTCGCGCTGCTGCATCCGCAGCGCCGCGGCGACCTCGCTGCCGATGAACCCGCCGCCGATCACCGCGAAGCGCACGCTCTGACTCGCGAGCGCGCGGAGGCGACGGTAATCGTCGAGGGTGCGGAAATAGATGATCTGATCGGTCTTGAGCGGCAGACGCCGCGGAGTGCCGCCGGTGGCGAGGAGCAGCTTCTGGTACCGATACACCGTGCCCCGGTCGTCCGACACGCTGCGCGCCCGTGGATCGAGCGCCGTGATCCGCCGGCCCAGGTGCAGCGCCGCGCCCGTCGCGGCCGTCTTCCGCCAGATCTTCTCTTCGGGATCGCCCTTCCACAGGGCCTTCGAAAGCGGTGGCCGGTCGTAGGGAGGATGGGACTCGGCGCTGATCACGCCGATCGAGCCTGCGGGGTCGACCTCGTGGAGGGCCTGGGCCGCGGCGTCGGCGGTCATGCCACCGCCGACAATGAGGTAGGTGTAGTCGGGCATCGGGTTTGGGCGCTCCTCTATGCGCAATATACGCTGCCGTTAGAGCGATTGGATCGCGCCCGCGCGCGGTGTAAATTCTTGACGTGCCAGACACCGATCTCGAGCGCCAGGTCGCCGCCATCTCGTTGCTCGACGAACCGATCAGGAGGGGTCTTTATCTCTACGTCGCCGAGCGGCGATCCGAGGTGGGGCGCGACGAGGCGGCCCGCGCGCTCCGCATCTCGCGGGCGCTCGCCGCGTTCCACCTCGATAAGCTGGTCCACCAGGGGCTGCTCGACACGAGCTACCGCCGGCTCACGGACCGCCGCGGGCCGGGGGCGGGCCGGCCCGCCAAGCTGTACCACCGCTCCACCCGCCAGCTCGACCTCACGCTCCCGGAGCGCCGGTACGAGCTCGCCGGCCGCGTCTTGGCTCGCGCGTTGACGGAGGTCGCGCCCGCGGCTCGCGGCGCGCTGCAGCGCGCGGCCCGCGCCGAAGGCCGGAGGCTCGGCGCCGACGCGCGCCGCAGCACCAACGGGAAGGCCGGCACCGATCGCCTGCTCGCCAACGCCATCGCTGTGCTCGATGACTGCGGGTACGACCCCGCCCGC
>DASQAM010000090.1:0-17009 GCA_035635735.1 Gemmatimonadales bacterium
TGGCGTGGCGTGCGCGACGCGCTGCACGGCGCCGTGTACGGTGCGGGGCAGACCGGCTCGCCGTTCCTGCCGCTCGACACGTCGACCGCCGGCAGGGCCATCGACAGCGCGGTCGCGCGGATCCAGCAGGGCTTGAACCTGACGTTCGGGATCGGCGGGTTCGATACCACCGTCGCGCTCGCACACGACACGCTCAGCGGCGCCGCGTTCGAGCAGATCGTCCTCAGCCCCGATCCAAATGGGTTCGGGTATATCAGCGTGCCCTTCCAACGGAACTTTCGCTACCGCTTAGGCGACGTGGAGCTTGCGGCGAAGTATCGGCTCGTGGCCGGCGCGCACTACGCCGCCGCCCTGCAGGCGGTGGTGCGCCTGCCGACGGGAGCGAAGGATTCGGCCAACGAACTGCTCATCCAGAACATCGGCGACCATCAGCTGGACCTCGAAGGACGGCTGATGCAGGAACTGTCGGTCGGACCGCTCTGGCTCAATGTGGCCGTCCGCGCGGCGACGCAGCGGCCGGGGACGCGGGTGCGTCGGGTCGCGCCGTGGGACGCGTTTCTGGTTCCGGCCGCGGCCACCGCGGACCTGCGGTGGGATCCTGGAGACTACGTCGGAGTGGATGTGGCGCCGCTGGTGCGCCTCGCGCCGGAATTCGCGGTCGGCTTCACGGCGGGCTACTTCTCCAAGCAGCGCGATCACTACGCGTTTCAATCGTTGCAGGACTCGGTCGCGCTCGCGACTCGCATGGGATTCGCGACGCCGGCCAGCGTGCTCGACGCGGGCACCGGACAACGCTGGCTCCGCCTCGGGTTTGCGGCGACGTATCACACGCCGGGCGTCGAGGGAGGGTTCTCGATCGAGCAGACAGTCAGCGGCGCTGGGCTCGTCCCCGGGGCGACGATCTATCGGCTGGTGCTGCGGGTGACACGGAAGCTTTTCTAAGCAGCTCGGCGGCGTGACTGAGGGCGGTGCGCATATCGGGGTCGCCCAGCATGCGGGCAAGCTCACGCGTGCGCGCCTCGCCCGTGACAACCTGCACGTCACTCGTCGCGATCCCGCCTCGCGCCCCCTTCGCTACCACCAGGTGATGATCCGCGTAGGCACCGATCTGGGGGAGATGCGTGATCACGAGCGCCTGCCGGCCCCCGGGCGCAGCCCGCGACACCGTGGCGAGGGCCTCCCCGACCCGGGCACCCACCTCACCCCCGATGCCCTGATCCACCTCGTCGAACACCAGCGTCGGGACGGCGTCGTGCTGCGCCAGCACGACTTTGAGCGCCAACATCAGCCGTGACAACTCGCCTCCTGACGCCACCTTCGCGAGCGGTCGCGGCTCGAGGCCGATGTTCAGCTGAACTTCGAAGACGACGTCCTCTGCTCCCTGGGAGCGGGAAGCAGGGAGCGGTGCCAACCGTGCCGTGAAGCGGCCTCCGCGCATTCCCAGCGCCGGGAGCAACTCGTTCACGGCCTTCGCCAGCTGCGTGGCGCCCTTGGTCCGCTTGGCCGTGAGCGCCGAGCACGCGCGTGCGAAGTCCGCCGCGGCCGTCTCGCGCAGCGCCGCGATCTGCCGCAGGTCCAGGTCGGCAGTATCGAGCAGCTCGAGCTCGCGGGCGGCGCGATCGCGGGTGGCGAGCACGTCGGGCAGTGCCGGACCGTACTTCTGGGTGAGGCGGAACAGCACGTCGCGTCGCTGCTCGACGGCGCCGAGCCGTTGCGGGTCGCTCTCGATGGTGGCGGCGTAATCCCGCGTCGCCTGGGCGAGCTCTTGGACATGCGCGAATGCGCCGTCGAGGAGCTCGTGCCACTTGGCCACGGACGGATCGAGTCGTACGAGGCTCTCGAACAGTTTGGCCGCGCGCGAGAGGCCGGTGGTGTCGAGCGCCTGCTCGAGCTCGCGCGACAGGCGGCCCAGCTCGTCGGCGTGGGCGAGGCGTTTCGCTTCGATCTCCAGGGACTCTACTTCGCCGGTCTGAGGCGCGGCGCGCTCGATTTCGCCCACTACATGTCGCAGGTAGTCCGCCTTGCGGCGCACGTCCTCGCGTCGGGCCGTGAGCCCCTCCTCGCGACGCTCGAGCTCGTGCAGGCGCTCGTGCGCATCGCGCACTGCGGTCCGCTCCAGCGCGGCGTCGGCGTACGCGTCGAGCATGTCGCGTTGGGCGTCGGGGCGCAGCAGGGATTGGGTCTCGTGCTGGCCGTGGAGGTCCACGAGGAGCGCGCCGAGCTGTGCCAGCACGCTGACAGTCGTGGGGCTGCCGTTGACCCAGGCGCGGGAGCGCCCCTCCCCGGAGATCTCACGCTTCAGGACGAGCCGGCCTTCGTCCAACTCCACCCCCAGGGCGGCAAAAGGCGGCAACAGGCGGGAGAGGGCGGCAGCGCCAAATTCAAAGGCGCCTTCGATGACGGTCTTCTCAGCGCCGGGGCGCACGACGTCCGACGAGGCGCGCTCGCCGAGGAGGAGGGCGAGCGCGTCGACCAGCATGGACTTCCCAGCGCCAGTCTCGCCCGTCAGGACATTGAGGCCGGGGGAGAGGGGAAGCGTGACATCGGCGATGACGGCGAGGTCGCGGACGCGCAGCTCCGTGAGCACTACTTACGCTCGCGGTCGGAGAGATCGCCCCACTGCAGCTTCTTGCGCATACGCGCGAAGAAGCCCTCGGGCCCGAGCCGAACCAGGAGCACGGGATGCGCGGCGCGCTTCACCACCAGCCGCTCGCCGGTGCTCATGGTCGTGCCGACCTGACCGTCGAAGGAGACCAGCACCTCCTCGGTCCAGGGAGGAATCGGCTCGACGGCGATGGCGGCGTTCGAGGGCACGACGAGCGGCCGGACGGCGAGGGTGTGGGGGCAGATGGCCGCGACGACAATGGCGTCCACGCTCGGAACGACGATCGGTCCGCCCGCCGACAGCGCGTAGGCCGTCGAGCCGGTGGGCGTGGCCACCACGATCCCGTCCGCCGAGTACTGTCCGACCTCGTCGCCGTCCACCGACACCCGAAGCCGGATCACGCGCGCCACGCCGCCCTTGTGCACCACGGCGTCGTTCAAGACGATGGGCTCGGCGCGACTCCGACCCTGCTTGTCCTCGATGAACGGCGCCAAGGCGAGACGCGACTCGGTGCCGTAGGCCCGGCGCACGAGGGCGTCGAGCGCCCAGTCGAGGGTCTGAGAGGTAGCGGTGGTCAGGAAGCCGACCCGACCGAGGTTTACTCCCAGGATCGGTGTATGGGCCCCGTTGAGCGTCCGGGCCCCCCGCAACAGGGTCCCGTCGCCCCCCAGGGTGATCAGGCAGTCGAGTTGCGGCGCACGGTGGAGCGGCGGGGGCGCAGGCTCGGGCCAGAGCGGCCCGATTTCCTCCTCGGTGTACAGGGTGACCCCGAGCCGGGGCGCGACCTGCGCGAGATGCGCGAGGATGCTCTTGAGATCGCGGTAGCTGGGGTTGCCGACGACCCCGACGTTCATGAGTGGGTGAGCGATTGCTCCGCGGCCAACGCGCGCACCCGCGCCGCGATCCCGACGCCGGTGAGACCGACCTCTGCAAGCTGCTGCGCGCGGGGCGCATGCTCGTACGTGCGGTCGGGGACTCCGAGCGGGACGACGCGGGTTTCCGGGGCGACGGTCTGCACCAGGGCGGCGAGGAAGGCGCCGAACCCGTTGGTGACGGTGCCATCCTCCACGGTGACGAGCAGGCGGTGGTCGTGCAGCAGCGCGTCGAGCAGGTCGCGATCGACCGGTTTCAGAAATCGACAGTTCACCACCGTAACCTCGATCCCCTCGGCCGCGAGCTCTTCCGCGGCCGCCAGCGCCGGCTGGCACATCGCCCCCACCCCGAGCAGGGCGCATTCGCGCCCTTTGCGGAGTACGTCCCACGTGCCGTAGCGGATGGGCGCCACCTCGGCGGCCGGGGGCGTCTCGCCCGGCGCCTTGTCGCGCGGGTAGCGCAGCGAGAACGGCCCGGCGGTGTGCTGGAGCGCGCAGCGCAGCAATCCGATGAGCTCGGCGCCGTCCTTCGGCGCGGTGACCGTCATGTGCGGCACGGCGAGCAGGTAGGCGATGTCGTACAGACCCATGTGCGTCTGCCCGTCCTCGCCTACCATGCCGGCGCGGTCGAGGCAGAAGATCACGGGCAGCTGCTGGATCGCGATGTCGTGGATGATGCTGTCGTAGGCGCGTTGCAGGAACGTCGAGTAGATCGCGACCACGGGCCGGATGCCCTGCGTGGCGAGGCCCCCGGCGAACGTCGTGGCGTGCGCCTCGGCGATGCCGACGTCGAAGAAACGGTCGGGCCATTTCTTTTGGAAAATGCCGGTCCCGGTCCCCGACGGCATGGCCGCGGTGATCGCTACGAGCTTGGGGTATTCCCCCGCGAGCTGGGTGATCGCCTCGCCGAACACCGTAGTCCACTGGGGCGCACCCGCCTTGACCGCTCGCAGCTCACCCGTGACCGGGTCGTAGGGCGCACGCGCGTGGTACTTCTCGGTATCCGGCGCCGGCAGCGGGAAGCCCTTCCCCTTCTCTGTGATCACGTGCACCACGCGCGGTCCTTTGAGCGTTTTCACGATCTCGAAGGTCTGCACCAATTGCGCGATATTGTGACCATCGATCGGCCCGAAGTAGCGGAACCCGAGCTCTTCGAACAGCATGCCGGGAGACCAGAAGTTCTTGATGCTCTCCTCCATCGTCTTGGCGAAGTCGACGAGCTTCTGACCGCCGACGACGTGGGAGACGGACTCGATCAGCGCCTTGACGCGCTCCCGGATCCGCACGGTAATCGGACTCGCGATGATCGAGCCCAGGTACTTGTTGATGGCGCCGACGTTGGGGGCGATGGACATGCCGTTGTCGTTCAGCACCATGATGATGTCGCGGCCGGAATGGCCCGCATTGTTCATCGCCTCGTAGGGGAGCCCGCACGTGAGCGCGCCGTCTCCGACCACGGCGACGACCTTGAATTGCTCGCCCACCAGATCACGCGCCGCGGCGATGCCGTACGCGGCCGAGAGGCCGGTCCCGGCGTGCCCGGCCCCGAACTGGTCGTGCGGACTCTCGGTGCGCCGCAGGAACCCAGACAGGCCACCCGGCTGGCGCAGCGTCGGCAAGCGATCGTTCCGGCCGGTGAGGATCTTCCAGGGGTATCCCTGATGGCCCACGTCCCACACGATCTTGTCGCGGGGCGAGTCGAAGCAGTAGCCCAGCGCCACGGTCAGCTCGACCACGCCCAGGCCGGCGCCGATGTGACCACCGGTTTGAGAGACGACGTCGATCAGCCGGCGGCGCACCTCGTCCGCGAGCGACTGGAGCTGGGCGCGGTCCAAGCGCCTGATGTCTTCCGGGCCTCGAATGGATTCCAGTAGCGCCATCAAACCCCGTCAATTCGGAATGCGGAATTCGGAATGCGGAATGTCAGGGCGAGCTCGTGCTGCGAACGACCTTCCCCTTCAATTCCGCATTCCGCACTCCGCATTTGCTCAGTTAGGCCTCGTCACAATGTAGTGCGCCAGCTCCGCCAGCGTAGGAGAAACTAACCCCGCCTGCCGCAAGCGGTCCACCGCCCGTGCCGCCAGTCGCTCCGCCTCGGCCCGGGCGGCGCCCACGCCGAGCAGGGTGACGAAGGTCGACTTGGCGAATGCCGCGTCCTTCCCCGCGGTCTTGCCGAGCTGATCCGAGGTCGCTGTCGCGTCCAGCACGTCGTCGTAGATCTGGAACGCGAGCCCAACGTCCGCGCCATACTCCCGGAGGGCTTCGCACGCCCCGGCCGGCGCCCCGGCGGCGAGTCCTCCAATCACGCACGCGGCCGCGATCAAGGCTCCCGTCTTCCGCCGGTGCACGTCCTCGAGCTGCGCCGCCGGCAGCCGCCGCCCCTCCGCCTCGAGATCCAGGGCCTGGCCGCCGATCATGCCACCCGCTCCGGCCGCGCGGAACAGCTCGAGGGCGATCGCGCGGCGTCGCGCCGGCTCCAGGTCGAGTGCTGCCATCCCGGCGTCGAGCACACGGGCGCCGAGCGCTACCATGTGAAAGCCGGCCACGGTGGCGGTCCCGACGTCGAATGCGCGGTGGGTGGTCGGCCGGCCGCGCCGCAGGTCGTCGTTGTCCATACAGGGGAGGTCGTCGTGGACCAGGGAGTATGCGTGCACGACCTCGACCGCGGCCGCGAGCTCGGCCACCCCGGCCCCTCCGCCGCCTCCACCGGCTTCCGCCGAGGCGAACACCAGGGTGGGGCGCAGGCGCTTGCCGGTCGAGAGCAGGCTGTAGCGGATCGCCGCCGGCAGGGGGTGACGCCACCAGTCGTCGGCGCGGGCGCCCCAGGCTTCGAGGGTCGCATCCACGCGGGCGCGGGCGTCCAGGAGGTAGACCTCGAGGGCGCGGTTAGCCGTCGAAGTCCTCGACCTTGAGATGGCCGGCCTGGTCCGACAGCACCTGCTTGACCTGCGCCTCGGCAGCGGTCAGCCGCGCGCGCGCCTCCTGGAGCCGCTCGATGCCCTCTTCGAACAGCTTCAGGGCCTCGTCCAGGTCGAGCTCCTGCGACTCGAGCCGCCGCACGATCTCCTCGAGGCGGTCGAGTTGTTGTGCGAAGCTCTGGGGCTCGCGCGCAGAGGGGGTGCGTGCCATCACGACTCGCCGGCTCGCGCCGCGACTTCACCATCGGTGACGCGCAGCCGGAACCGCAGTCCCGACGAGAACTGCACGACCCGCTTCAGCACCCGGCCCTGTTCGTCGCGCGCGAGCGCATAGCCGCGCGCCAGGATCTTCAGGGGGGACAGGGCATCGAGCCGCCCGGCCAGCCCGGACAGCTCGTGGCGGTGCCGCTCGAGGCGACGCTCCAGGGTGCCGGTCAACCGATCGAACGTTCGGTCCAGGCGCTCAGCCACGCGCCCCGAGCGCCCGGCGAGACCGCGAGCCAACCGGGCGCCCAGATGCGCAAGCCCGGCCAGGACGTCGGTCCGGTCGGGCGTCGCGGCCTCCGCGGCGGCGGAGGGCGTAGGCGCGCGCACATCAGCCACCAGGTCGCACAGCGTCACATCGGTCTCGTGGCCGACCGCGGAGATCACCGGGACCGGAAGCGCGGCCACCGCCCGGGCGACGCGCTCGTGGTTGAAGGTCCAGAGATCCTCGCGGGACCCACCGCCCCGGCCGATGATGGCGACGTCCAGGCCCTCGACGCGGCACAGCAGCGCGAGCGCGGCGCAGATCTCCTGCTCCGCTCCCTCTCCTTGCACGCGGGTCGGCAGCACGAGCAGCTCGGCTACGGGCCAGCGGCGCGCCGTCACCGCGATGATGTCCTGCAGGGCCGCGCCGTCGGGGCTCGTGACGACGGCGATCCGGAGCGGGTAGCGCGGTAGCGCCCGTTTGCGTGCCGGATCGAGCAGCCCATCCTTGGCGAGGGAGGCTTTCGCCTTCTGGAACGCGAGCTGCCACAGCCCACCCGCCTCCGTGGAGAGCAGATCGACCACGGTGAGGCGGAACTCGCCCTTCTCCTCCCACACGGTGGGTCGCGCGAACAGGAACACCTGCATGCCATCCTGGGGCGGCGCGGGCAGACGCCGATTGTCCTTCTGGAACATGACGCAGCGGATCTGGGCGCTGCGGTCGCGCAGCGCGAAATACCAATGCCCGCTTTGCCACGCCTTGAAACCGGAGATCTCCCCGCGCACCCACAGCGGCAGGAGCCCGCCCTCCACGACCGCGCGGGCCCGTCGTGTGACCTGGGTGACGGTCCAGGCGCCCTCAGGGGAAACGGCGGAGAACAGGTCTAGACTCTGGCCCACTGGCGCGCCGCCTGAACGGTGTTGTAGAGCAACATGGTGATAGTCATCGGCCCCACTCCTCCCGGAACGGGGGTGATCGCCCCTGCCACTTGTTTTGCGTCCGCGAACTGAACGTCGCCCACCAGCCGGTAGCCCGTTTTCGTGGTTGGATCCGGCACGCGGTTCACGCCCACGTCGATCACGACTGCGCCGGGCTTGATCATCTCGCCGGTCACGAATTCGGGTTTCCCGATCGCCACGATCAGAATGTCGGCCAGCCGCGTGACCGACTTCATGTCCCGGGTGCGGGAGTGACACACAGTCACCGTCGCGTTGCCGCCCGGGCCGTCTTGGAGCAAGAGCGCCGCCATGGGCCGGCCGACGATGTTGGAACGACCCACGATCACGGCATGCTGACCCTTGGTCTCAATCTCGCTCCTGACGAGGAGCTGCTGGACGCCGTATGGCGTCGCAGGGCGAAAGCCGGTCGGGTCGCCGATCGAGACCTTCCCCACGTTCTCCGGGTGAAAGCCGTCCACATCCTTCCCCGGCGATACCCGGTGCAGCACCCGCCGCGCATCGATGTGCTTGGGCAGCGGCAGCTGCACCAGAATCCCGTGGATCTTGTGGTCCGCGTTCAGCCGCTCGATCAGCTCGAGCAGCTCGGCTTCGGTGGTCTCAGGCTTGAGTCGGATCGTCTCGTGATATAATCCGGCCTCATCACACGCTTTCCCCTTCATGCGGACGTAGGTGGTGGACGCGGGGTTGTCTCCAACCAGGACCGCGGCGAGCCCGGGGGTGATCCCGCGCGAGCGGAGCCGGTCGATCTCGCCCTGGAGCTCGGCGCGCATGACGTCGCCCACGGCGGTGCCGTCGATGAGCTTAGCGGGCAAAATCCACCGCGCGGGTCTCGCGGATCACCACCACCTTGATCTGGCCGGGGTACTGTAGCTCGCGCTCGATCTTGCGGGCGATTTGCTCGGAGAGCTCACTCGCCTTGCCGTCGTCGATCGCGTTCGGGGTCACCACCACGCGCACCTCCCGGCCCGCCTGGATCGCGAACACCTTTTCCACCCCCGCGAACTCGCTCGCGATCTGCTCCAGCTGGGTGAGCCGCTTGACATACGTCTCGAACGCTTCGCGCCGCGCCCCCGGCCGTGAGCCGGACACGGCGTCGGCCGCCTGCACGATCACGCTGACCGGTGACTCGTGAGCGACGTCGTCGTGATGCGCAGCAATGCAGTTGATGACGGTCGGGTGCTCGCCGTACTTCGTGGCCACCTCCACGCCGAGCTCGACGTGCGTGCCGTCGTGCTCGTGCGTCAGCACCTTGCCGATGTCGTGCAACAGCGCGCCGCGCTTCGCGAGCTGGACGTCGAGCTTCAGCTCGGCGGCGATGATCCCCGCGAGCCAGGCAACTTCCTTCGAGTGCTCGAGAATGTTCTGCCCGTACGAGGTGCGGTAGCGCATCCGGCCTACGAGCTTCACCAGCTCCGGGTGCATGCCCTTGATACCGGTTTCGTACACGGCCTGCTCGCCCGCCTCGAGCAGCGAACTGTCGACCTCGGCGCGCGCCTTGTCGACCACTTCCTCGATCCGGCCCGGGTGAATACGCCCGTCCGTGATCAGCCGCTCCAGGGCCAGGCGACCGACCTCGCGCCGCACGGGATCGAAGCACGACACCACCACGGTGTCCGGCGTGTCATCGATGATGACGTCCACACCGGTCGCCGCCTCGAAGGCGCGGATGTTCCGACCCTCGCGCCCGATGATGCGACCCTTCATCTCATCGGAGGGGAGGGCAACCGCGGACACGGTGGTCTCGGCGGTGGACTCGGGCGCGAGCCGTTGGATCGCGAGGGCGAGGATCTTCTTTGCCTCTTTGTCCGCGCTCCGACGTGCCTGCTCCTTCAGGTCCCGGGCCAGGGCGGCGGCATCATTGCGGGCCTCGTCCTCGAGCCGGCGTAACAGCTCCTGCTTGGCCTCCTGGGCCGTCAGGCCGGCGATTTGCTCGAGCCGGGCCCGCGCCTCGAGCTCCTTGGCGGCGAGCGCCTGATCCCGATCCTCCAGCGCCCGGCCACGCTGCTCGAGACCGCGGGCACGCTCTTCCAGGCCACCGAGTCGCTGCTCGACCAGCTGCTCGCGCCGCTCGATCTCGCGGCGACGGCGCGCGGACTCCTCCTCAAAGGCCTCGCGCGCTAGCATCAACTCTTCCTTCGCCGCGAGAACGACACGCTGGCGGGCTTCCCCGAGAAGCCGTTCGGTCTCCACCGCGGCTGCGCGCGCCGCCGCCTCCGCCGTTCGACGCTCCACGCGGCGCCCGACCACGTAGAACAGCACCCCTGCGGCGATGCCTCCGCCGAGGAGGGCTGACAAAAGGGCCAGCAGGTCCGCCATAGGATCTATCTCCAGCATCACCCCGCCGGAGGCGGAGCGAGTGTCTTCTATTTGAGCAACACCACTTTCAACCGACGACGGAAGACGGATGACTGGTGACCGCTTTTCGCTTCCCCGGCGGCAGCAGTTTGGTCAGATCGTCCGCCAGCGCCGCGAGCCGGGCCGCGACCTCGCGTTCGCCTTTCTTCGCCTGGAATAATTCGTTCGTGATGTCCAGCGCCGCCAGGATCGCTGCCTTGTGCGTTTCGACGATCGGTCCCTGCGACAACACCTTCTTCAGCGCCTGGTCCACGTATGCGGCGACCTCTCGCGTGTACTCGGGCGGCAGGTCGGACCGGACCGTGTATTCCTCGCCACCGATCATCACCTTAACGGCGTGCTTTTTGGTGCTCACTGGGCCCCTCCGCCGGCACCCGGAGCGCTCCCCCCCCCACCCCCACCCGCCGCCGCACCGCCGGCCGCCGAGCGCGCCCCGCCGTTGCCGCCGGCTTCCCGCGCCTGCTCCTCGAGGAACGTCAGGCGCGAGAGCAGATCGTGGACCCGCCCACGCGCCGCCTCGACCCGTTGGCGCAGCGTCTTGTTCTCCTGCTCCAGGTCCGCCACCCGGTTCCGCGTCTCGGCGTCGGGCTTAGCGACGGCCCCGCCCCGCCCACTGCTCTCCTTCAGCTCGGCTTCGGCCTTGACGGCGCGCGCGCGCCACCCGGCCAGCTCGTCCGCCACGTGGCGAAGGATGGTCTCGAGCTGGTCGAGCACCTGCGCATCAGCTCTCTCTCCGTCGTACGCCAAGCTCACCCTCCAGCGCCGCCAGCCCCCGAGTCAACAGCGCATCCACGTCCCGCTCGCGCAGCGTCCGCTCGGGATCGCGGAACGAGCAGTGCCAAGCCACGCTGCGGTGCCCCGCCGGGATGCCTGGCCCCCGATAGTCGTCGAACACCTCGAGCCGCTCGAGCAGCGGCCCTATCGTCCGCCGCAAGACATCGGAGACCTGGGCCGCGGTGACGCCCGGGGGCAGCACCAGCGCCAAGTCGCGCTCGACCGGGGGCTGCAGTGGCAGCGGGCGGTAAGCCACCAGCTCACGCTCGCCGGCGTCGAGCCGTACCTCGAAACCGAACAATGGAGCGGCCCACACCGGCGCGTCTGCCTCGAGGGGGCCAGCCCACCCCACCAGCTCCCCGCCCCGTTGCACCGCCACCCAGCCCACCTCCCCACCCGTTGCAGGCTCCGAGTTGGAGCCAGGGGCAGCGGCACTCACAGCTAACTCAAAGTGGTACTTCAGGTCCCATATGTCCATATCAGGTAGTTTCGCACCCTCCGACCAATGGGGCGGCCGACGGGCCCCCGTGAGGACTCCGGCGACGGATGTCCATTCCTCAGGCGCCCCCGCCCCGGTCCCCTTCCGGAAGACCGTTCCCACTTCGAAGAGCCGGATATCACGGCTCCGGTTGGCCCAGTTGTACTCGATGCGCCGCACCAGGCCAGGCAGCAGGCGCCGTCGCAGGTACGTCTCTTCGGCCGACATGGGATTGAGGATGGGCACGGCGTCGGAACCGTCGGGAGGCCCGAGCGGCAGCGTGCGGGCCTCGAGCAAGCCGGCACGCACCAGCTGCTCTCGTACGCGAGCCCGGGCGCGCTCGTCGGGGGCGTCCGGCACCGTGCCGGGCCGGTAGGCGCGCAGCTCGTCGGGGAAGGCGTCGTACCCTTTCAAGCGGGCGACTTCCTCGATCAGGTCCACCTCGCGGGTGACGTCGGGACGCCAGCCCGGGACCTGCACGGCGAGTCGCCCGTCTTTCGGCGCGACGAAGAACCCCACCGCCGTCAGCAGACGCTCGACTTCCGGGCGCTCTATGGCCACGCCGAGGAGGTGGCTGACGCGCTCCGGGCGGAGAAAGATTGTCCGCTGCGGCTGCGGCTGGGGCCACAGGTCGAGCGCCGGGACGCGCACGTCGCCTCCCGCCACGGCTGTGATCAGCTCGATCGCCCGGCGCAACGCATCCGGCATGCCGAGCATGTCGATCCCGCGCTCGAAGCGATAACTCGACTCGCTCGACAGCTCCAGCGCCCGGCGGGTGCGGCGGATACGGGTCGGCTGAAAGTAGGCGCATTCGAGCACGAGATCCTTCGTGCCGGCGCTCACCTCCGACTCGGCGCTTCCCATCACGCCCGCGACGATCGTGGGGTGTTCGGCGTCACAGATCGCAGTCATGTCCGGGGTCAGCGTACGCGTCACGCCGTCGAGCGTGACGATCTTTTCGCCCGGCCGCGCGCGCCGCACCACGACCGCGGGCCCCCGCAGCTTCGCAAGATCGAAGGCGTGGAGCGGCTGGTTCAGCTCGAACAAGATGTAGTTGGTGGCATCGACGACGTTGTTGATCGGGCGCTGACCCACCGCCGTGAGCCGGTCGGCGAGCCAGGCGGGGCTCGGCCCCACCCGCACGCCGTGGAGCACCGCGATCATGTAGCGCGGGGCACCCTCCGGATCCTCGAGGCGCACTTCCACACCGTCCACCACGCCACGGGCGGGCTGGCGGACAGGCGGGCTGATGGACAACGGCTTCACACCCGGGATCAGCGGCAGTTTGACCGGTGCGCCGAGGTACGCGCCCAGCTCCCGCGCGACCCCCTTGTGACACAGCAGATCGGGGCGGTTGGCCGGCACGTCGATCACGATCTGGTGATCGCCGATGCCCATCGCGTCGATGAAGCGCGTTCCCGGTGGGGCCGTCGTGTCGAGCTCCAGGATCCCCGCGTGGTCGGCGCCGAGGCCGAGCTCTTTCGCCGAGCAGAGCATGCCGTTCGACTCGACGCCGCGGATCTTCTTGCGCTCGAGCTTCAGCCCGCCGGGCAGCACGGCGCCCACCGGGGCGTAGGGGTATATCTTGCCGGCCTGGACGTTCGGCGCGCCGCACACGACTTCGACCGGTCCGCCCCCGCCTCCGCCCCCGCGGTCCACCAGGCAGACCGAGAGGCGATCGGCGTCGGGGTGCTGCTTCACTTCCAGCACGCGCGCGATCAAGACGTCGCCCAGGTCCTGGTGCAGGGGGACGACGGCGTCGACGGCAGCCACGTGCAACGTCAGCCACTCGGCGACGTCACGGGCGTCGAGCGATCGATCCAGCAGCGCCTCGAGCCAGCGTCGCGAGACGATCATCGCGCCCCTCCCGCGAACTGCGCGAGGAATCGCACGTCGCTCTCGAACAGCAGCCGGATGTCGGGGATGCCGTGGCGGGTCATGGCGATGCGCTCGGGGCCCATGCCCCACGCGAAGCCGGTGTAGCGCTCGCTGTCCACGCCGCAGTTCTCGAGCACCGCGGGGTGCACCATGCCGGAGCCGAGGATCTCCATCCAGCCGGTCTGTTTGCAGGTGGGGCATCCGACGCCTTTGCAGATCTGGCACTGCACGTCCATCTCGGCCGACGGCTCGGTGAACGGGAAAAACGACGGCCGGAACCGGACTCGTGTGTCCGCCGTGAAGAACCTGCGCGCAAACGTCGCGAGGGTCGCCTTGAAATCCACGAAGCTGATCCCCTCGTCCACGGCGAGGCCTTCGATCTGCTGGAACACCGGGGAATGCGACGCATCGAACGGGTCGCGCCGGTACACCTGCCCGGGAATCACCACGCGGATGGGCGGTGGGTAACGCTCGAGCGTGCGGATCTGCACAGGCGAGGTATGGGTGCGCAGCAGCACGTCCCCGCCCAAGTAGAATGAATCCTGGGCGTCGAGGGCCGGGTGATCCTTGGGGAAATTGAGGGCGAAGAAGTTGTACCGTTCGGTTTCGGCCTCGGGACCGACGGCGCGCGTGAACCCGAGCTCGCGAAAGATCTCGCAGATCTCGTCCACGACCTGGGTGACGAGATGGAGCCCGCCCTGCCAGCCGGCGCGGCCGGGCATGGTGAGGTCCAGGCCGGTGACCGTGCCGGCGGCGCGCTTGAGCTCGCGCTCGCGGGCCTCGAACGCGGCTTCGAACTCGCGCTTCAGCGCGTTCGCGGCCGCGCCGACTTCCTTCTTGGAAGCCGGGTCGAGCTTGGGCAAGCGCCCGAGAATCTGGGTGAGCGCGCCGGCCTTGCGTCCCAGGATCTCGGTCTTGAGATCCGAAAGCCGGCGCTCGTCCGCCTGCGGAATTTCCTTCAGACGCTCCCGCAGCTCGGCGAGGGCTGCC
Source organism: Gemmatimonadales bacterium (assembly GCA_035635735.1). Taxonomy (GTDB): domain Bacteria; phylum Gemmatimonadota; class Gemmatimonadetes; order Gemmatimonadales; family GWC2-71-9; genus AG41. The sequence goes on from DASQAM010000090.1 coordinate 14,299, forward strand.
AGGAGGTCGCGCATGATCAGAGCGCCTGCTTGGCGACCTCCGCGAGCTGTTCAAACGCGACGGGATCGCGGACGGCGAGATCGGCGAGGACCTTGCGGTTGATCTCGACGCCGGCCTTGCGCAGCCCGTTCATGAGGCGGCTATAGGACAACTGGTGCAGCCGTGCCGCGGCGTTGATGCGCGTGATCCAGAGCCGGCGAAAGTCGGCCTTCTTGCGGCGCCGGTCCCGGTACGCGTATTTCTGGGCCCGCTCGACGGACTCCTTCGCCGCTTTCCACAGCTTGGATCGCCCGCCAAAGTAGCCCTTGGCGAGCTTCATGATTTTGTTCTTGCGCTTCAGGCGCGCGACGTTGCTCTTGACGCGGGGCATGGATCGCTCCTTACACCATCAACAGCCGTTTGAGGCGGCGCTCGTCGGCCTTCGATACGAGCGCGGGCTTGCGCAGATGACGCTTCCGCTTGGGGTGCTTCTTGGTCAGGATGTGGCTCTTGTACGCGTGGTACCGGCGTATCCGGCCGGTCCCCGTGAGCCGGACGCGCTTGCGGAGCGCGCGTTTGGATTTTTGTTTCGGCATCGTTTCCTCAGAGATCTATTTCGGCGCCAAGACCATCGACATGTTGCGGCCCTCGAGCTTCGGGTCCTGCTCGATCTTGGCGATGTCCTTGAGCTCGTTGGCGACCCGGTCGAGCACCGCGCGCCCCAGGTCGATGTGGGCCATCTGCCGGCCCCGGTACATCATCGTCACCTTGACCTTGTTGCCGTCCTGCAAGAACTCCCGCGCGTGGCGGGTCTTGAAGGCGAAGTCATGATCGTCGATCCCCGGCCGGTATTTCACTTCCTTGAGGTGGATGACGTGCTGCTTTTTCTTCGCCGCCCGCGCCGCCTTCGCTTCCTCGAACTTGAACTTCCCGTAGTCCATGATCTTCGCGACCGGGGGTCGCGCGAGCGGCGCCACCTCGACCAGGTCGAGGCCTCGCTCTTGCGCCGCGGCCAACGCTTCCTCCACGGTCAGCACGCCCAGTTGCGCTCCGTCGGGGGCGATCACGCGGATCGGACTGATCCGGATCTGCCGGTTAACTCGGATGCGCGGCGTTTTGTTGTTCGGGTTTTCGATCGCCAGGTGCCGTTCTCCTCCACGAGAAAGAAAAAGCGGACTCCGGCTGCCCGGGAATCCGCTCGACCTCACTCCCTGACCCCCTGTCCGCAACGCGGAGAGGGGTAGCGGGGAGTCAGGCTTCGGAAACCCTAGAGCACTCTCCCTCCGGAGAGGCAGCGGGTGAGGCGCACTCGGGCGCCCGCTTGCCGTATTGTCGCGGCTAAGTTAGCCCGCCACGAGCGGGTTCACAAGTCCAAACGCCTTGCCGTCACGCCCCAACCGACCCGCGACCACCGCGGGATCATGCTCGAAGAACAACAACCAGCCTTCCGCTTCCGCCCGCGCATACAGTCGGCGCTTCGACTCGAGGGTCACCAGCGGCTCCAGGTCGTATCCCATGATCCAGGGAAGCGGCAGATGGGCGCTAGTGGGAACGAGGTCCGCGAGGAAGCAGACCCGCTCACCACCGCTCTCAATCAATACCGACTGGTGATAGGGCACGTGCCCGGGCGTCGGGAGGCAGCGGATGCCGGGAAGCGGCTCCGCCTCGCCGTCGATGAGCGTGAAGGGGACCGACTCGAAGTTGGACGGAAGGTAGCTCGCCGCCGTACGCTCGTTGGTATGGCGCGCGAACTCCAGCTCCCCCCGCTGCACGACGTAGCGGGCCTTGGGGAAACTCAGACCGACGCGGCCCGACGGATCGCGGTAAGTATTGCCGCCCGCGTGATCGAAATGCAGGTGGGTATCGATCACCCAGCGGACGTCGGTGGGGGCGTGGTCGAGCTCCGCGAGCGCATCTTCGAGCTGGGTACGCCCGTCCTTCCCTTCGTTCGCGACCCCGTAGATGTCTTTGAACTTCGCGTCTTCCTTGTTGCCGAGCCCCGTGTCCACAAGCACGAGTCCGTCGTCGTGCTCGACCAGAAGACAGCGGAGCGCCAGGGGAATGCGGTTGCGCTCGTCGGCCGGAATGCGGCGCTGCCACAGCGGTTTCGGCACGACCCCGAACATGGCGCCGCCGTCGAGCCGCTGGGTCCCGCCCTCGAGGGCGTGACAGGTCAGATGCCCGACTTTGAAAGTGGTATGTGTCATTCGGGGAGTGCGGAATGCGGAGCGCGGAGTGCGGAATTGCAGTGAGAGGTCGTTCGCCGATCGACGCTCCCCTCGATACTCCGCATTCCGCATTCCGCATTCCGCACTTGTCTGTGCCGCGGCCGGTCGTGCAGCAGGACCAGGTCCTCGAGCGTCTCCACGCCGCCTTCCCGCGCTCGTCCGATCAGCGCCCGCAGGACCTGCGCCGTGGCGAGGGCATCCCCAAAGGCGCGATGGCGTGCCGGGTTCTCGAAGCCGAAGAACGCCGCCACATGGTCGAGTCCGCGGTGACGAAGCTCGGGAACCAGGCGGCGGGTGAGGCGGACCGTGCAGAGGGGCCTGCCGCCGGGCGCGGGGACGCCGGCCAGGGCGTATTCGGCCCCAAGGAAGCGCCAGTCGAAGCGGGCGTTGTGGGCGACGAACACCGCGGCGTCCAACGCTCGTCCCAGACCGGCCACGACGTCCCCGAACCGGGGCCGACCGGCAACCATGCCGTCGGTGATGCCGGTGAGCCGCGCCACCCAC
>DASQAM010000091.1:0-1697 GCA_035635735.1 Gemmatimonadales bacterium
TCCTGAATGGCGATGTGCGTCATGGCGGTCGTGGGCGAGGCGCCATGCCAATGCTTCTCGCCGGGTGAAAACCAGATCACGTCGCCCGGCCGAATCTCCTCGATCGGTTCACCCCACCGCTGCACCCGGCCTGCTCCGAACACCACAATCAGGGTCTGCCCCAGGGGATGCGTATGCCACGCCGTGCGAGCGCCCGGCTCGAACGTGACGCTGGCGCCGGCCGCGCGCGCCGGATCCCGGGCTGGAAACAGTGGATCGACCCGCACCGTCCCGGTGAACCAGTCGGCTGGGCCTTTGCTCGAGGGCTGTGAACCGGCGCGTTTGATGTCCATGGCGCAATCGTAATGAGGGGTACGACGGGGCAGTAGCGGGAATAATCGACAAGGGTTAATGAATAAAGTTCACAAATGGTTCGCGACGAGCTGAGCGTCCTATCCGCGTTCCTCGCGGTGGCAGAAGAGCGAAGCTTTACGCGCGCGGCCAAGCGTCTAGGTGTGACGCCCTCCGCGGTGTCCCACGCGATTCGAGAGCTGGAAGAGCGCTTTGGCATCCGTTTGCTCGCGCGAACGACGCGGAGCGTGGCCCCGACCGATGCTGGAGCACAACTCGTCGCACGGCTACGCCCGGCGCTCGGCGACATTCGGGAAGCGGTCGACTCAATTTCCGGGCTGCGCGACCGGCCGGCGGGACGCGTGCGTTTGGTGGTCTCGCCCCTCGCCACGACCACAGTACTCGCACCCAAGCTGGGAAGATTTGCCCGCGAGTACCCGGATGTCGTGCTGGACGTGACGAGCGACGAGAGCCGCGTCGACCTCGTCGCGGGCGGTTTCGACGCCGGCGTTCATCTGGGGGAGTTCATCCAACGAGACATGATCGTGATCCGCGTGTCCCAGGATCTCCGGCCGGCCATCGTCGCTTCTCCCCGCTATTTCGACTCGCATCCCAAGCCGACATCCCCGCGCGACTTGTTGAGCAACCGATGCATCAACGTTCGACATGGCTCTGACGGCGTGTACCGCTGGGAGTTCGACAAGGGCAAGCAGTCACTCACTGTGGCCGTGAACGGACCCCTGATCGTGGATGACGTGCAGCTCTCGATCCGTGCAGCGATCGATGGTGTGGGTCTGGCGTTTGCGGACGAGGACCGCGTCGCGCCGCATCTCGCAAGTGGGGCACTGGTGCGCGTACTGGAGGACTGGTGTCCGCCGTTCCCTGGTTTCTTCCTCTACTATCCAAGTCAACGGCAGCTACGACCGGCACTCTCGGCGCTTATCGAGACTCTCCGCTTCCGCCCGGGAAAAACCACGACCCCCTGATGACCTTTCAGGGGGTCGCGGGTTCAAATCCCGCCGTCCCGACCGCTTGAAGGTGGGAGCACGATGACGGGACCGTCGGCCCCGTTGTTACCGCCGTTGTTACCGCGTTGTAACACTATGCGCCAGGCGGGATTCGAACCCACGACCTTCGGCTCCGGAGGCGACACCGGCCGGCGACCACCAACGCTGGCCGTTGTCGTTTCAGGCACTTACGCGAGTCGCGCGTCGGCCAGCGCCAGGCAGCGACAGCCGCGTTGTTACCGCCGTTGTTACCACGCGTCGCTTCTTGTCGCGGACGGCAGTAGCGACGGCCCTGTGCGTAGATTAGGCTTTTCCGCCCACCTTGCGGGCCACCCTCCGGGATGCATATTGAGACGCAAC
>DASQAM010000092.1:0-2693 GCA_035635735.1 Gemmatimonadales bacterium
CAGCTCGCCGAGCGGCTCCTCCAGGTTGCGGCGCACGTCGTTGGACAGGGCCTTGAGCGGCGAGACGTAGAGGATCGCGGTGCGGTCTTCCAGGCGGCCCTCCACTCCCTCGCGGAAGAGGCGGTCGAGACAGGCCAGGAATGCGGCGAGGGTCTTGCCGGAGCCGGTGGGCGCGGTCATCAGCACGTCCCGGCCGGCCGCGATCAGCGGCCACGCCTGGGCCTGCACCGGAGTCGCCTCGCGGAAGCGGGAGCGGAACCAGGCGTCGACGACGGGGTGGAACATCGACTCAGTATAGTCGGATTGTCTCGCAGCCGCGCGCGGGGCCGCGCCCCGCCCGCGCCGACACGAACACGGCCAAGATGTACGACTCCACGCGGATTTCCGCTGATCGCTCGCCCGCGACGCCCATCTGAAGTACTCACCATCCGGTGGGTCGAACTGCGCCGATCGCGCCCTTTCGTGCCCTGAGAGTCCCCGCGTCGATCCCCACGCCCGCTCACCCCGGACCTCGCCGGTTCGAGGTCGCGGGCGTCATTGACAGTCCCCCGCGCGCCGCCTACCGTGGTCCACGACCGAGGCCGACCCGGCCGAAAGGGAGACCCCGCAGCGATGGCGCGCAGGAGGGATCAGATGGACGCTTTCTGCGTGCCCGAGATGCCTCGACGGGCCTTCTTGGCAATCACGGCTGGCGGCCTCCTCGCCGCGCCGCTCGCTGCCGAGGCCCAGCAGACTTTCTCTGGTTCATGTCAAGCGATGTGTTTCTGACCGTGCCGCAGCTGCTGGCGCGTCATTGTCGCGAGGTGATACTGCTCGTCATACGGGACCTGGTGTTGCCACATGACGAAGATGATCTTCAACCATTTCGCGGCCAGCGCCCGGAGCGCCTGGCGATGAGCGTGTCCCCGCGCCCGCTGCTGGTCGTAGTAGGCGCGGGCCCAGACACTCGAGTGCAGCGAGAGGAACGCCACGTGGTCGATCACGTAGCGCAACGCCTTGTCGCAGGCGAAACGGAACTGGATAACGCGCTGCTGCTTGCCGCTCCGCTTCGTCACGGGCACGGCGCCGGCGTGCGCCTGCAGATGTCGAAACGACTCCCAGCGTCCGGGGGCATCCCCCAGGCGCGCCCAGAGCGTCGGCGCGGTGATGCCGTGTTTACCAATCGGGAGCGTCCGCGCCCACTGCGCCGCCGGCATGCGTGCGAAAAAATCCTCGATCGCCTCCCGATACTCCTCGACGACCGCCACCACCAGCGTCAGCTGTGCCACCAGGCTTCGCATCAGCCGGGCCTTGGCCCGCAGGACATGAACCGGCACGGGCAGCTGCGGCTGCTGCAAGACGTCCCAGAGCGCCTGGGTTCGGGTCTCGCTCAGCCGATGGGCGCGTGCCCATCGCTGCCATTGGCGTTCCGTGAGGGCCGCCGCAGCCTCCGGAGTGGGATAGGCCTGCAGGAACTCCCGGGCCAGCGGCGTCGGCAACGCGGCGATCTCCAGAGCCCGCGGATAGTATGCCTTCAGCGTGGCCGTCAGCTGGTTGACCAGGCGGGTCTGCTGCCGGATCTGCTGCTGGTAGTCCTCCGTGAGGAGTTTGAGCTCCTGGGCCGCTTCCGAGCTCGGCTGCAAGGCCTGGAGGTGCGTGTGATCCGTGCGCAGAAAATCGGCCAACACCCGCGCGTCAAATGGATCACTCTTCGCTCCACTCTGCCGAAAGCGATCGCGGGCCCGGTCCAGCGCCTTGGGATTCACGGGATAGACCACGACGCCATGGTCGAGCAGAACATCCACCACCCGGCCCTCGCGCCGCTCAATGGCCGCCCACAGCTCGATCCCCTGCGTGCGCCACTCGTCCAGCTCCCGACCCCACTCGCTCAAGCCCTCTGCCGTGTGGGGCACCGTGCGGGCGGCGGTCTTCGTCCCAGACTCATTCACGACCCAGACCGCATGCGTCTGATCGGCCCAATCGACTCCGAGGTAGTAGCGCACTCGTCCACCTCCTTCAGGCCCGTGCCCTCCGTGCCGAGGAGCGGGAACGGCGAGGTTAGCCTTATACCGGCCCTCCGAGGGGCCACTTTCTCTTGAACCTCTGGCGCCGTTCTCTTGCCGACGGGGACAGTCTGCTGCGGAGCCTCCGGGGGCTCGGCGGGGAAAGGTCCTCTCGTCAGCAAGCTCCAAGCCGTGATGCTTCGGCCGTCTCTCTCTCGTATCACTTCCCCGTCCTCTCGTGGCGGGAGAGTATGTTCTCCTCCGCGACTCAGGATGCACGGTGATATCACGCCGCCGCTTACTCACGGGCTTCGTCCTAGCGTGGGCGCCGCTTGGCGCCGCCGCCGCGCAGGAGTATAAGGCGGGAAAGATTCCCCGGATCGGCATGCTCTTGACCTTCTCCCCCGAGCATCCTCTGGCGCGTGAACTATCCGACGCATTCCGGCAGGGGTTGCGTGAAATGGGCTACGCGGAGGGCCAGAACCTCGTCCTCGAGTATCGATCGGCCCAGGACAGACCCGAGCGGCTCCCGGAGCTCTTCGTCGAGCTGGTGCGTCTCAAGGTCAACCTCATCGTGCCTCAGGGAGGTACGCCAGCGGCTCGTGCGGCCAAGCAAGCGAACACTATGATCCCCGTCGTCGTACCAGCCATGGCCGATCCGGTACACCTTCCCCGCCTTATACTCCTGCGCGGCGGCGGCGCCAAGCGGCG
>DASQAM010000093.1:0-5598 GCA_035635735.1 Gemmatimonadales bacterium
TCTCGACGCCGAGCAAATCCGCTGCGACGTGGTCGAGTTCGAGCGCGCCGCGGAGTCGGGCCACCTCGCCGATGCCCTGGACCTCTACCGCGGCGACCTGCTCGAGGGGTTTTTCATCCGCGGCGCGCCGGAGTTCGAGCAATGGCTCGAAGACGAGCGCGCCCGGCTGAAGACCGTCGCGCTCCGCAGTGCGACACAGCTGGCGGAGCGGAGCGAAGGCGACGGCGGCTTGGCGGAAGCGGCACAGTGGTCGCGGCGCGCGCTCCGGATCGCCCCGCTCGACGAGCCGGCGTTGCGGCGCCTGATGAAGACGCTGGACCGCCTGGGGGACCGGGCGGGGGCGCTGGACGCATACGAAACGTTCGCGAAGCGCCTAACGGCCGAGCTCGAAGCCGAGCCTGCGCCGGAGACGCGATCGCTCGCGAACGCCGTGCGCGCGCGGGCCGCCACGCTCGCCTCGGCCGTAACGGCGTTGTCACCGCTCGAGAGGCGGGCAAGCCCTTCCCTGGTGGGTCCGGCTCGCCGGCGATGGGTCGGCGTGGCGGCAGGGTTGGTCGGACTGGCTGTCGTCGTCGCGGCCGTCAGCCGGCGCGCGCGGGCGCCCGCACCGCTAAATCCGAAGCGGGTTCTGGTTGTCCCCTTCGCGAACCACACCGGCGACAGCACCCTCGACCCGCTCGGGAATCTGGCCGCCGATTGGATCACGCACGGGCTGGCGCTCACCGGGGTGCTCGAGATCGCTGCCCCTGGCGCGATGGTGTTGGGAGGCAGGACCAGCGCTGCCGATCGCCCCAGTCGGGCGGGCCACGAGGCCGCCGATGTGCGGACGCTGTCGCTGGCGAGCGGGTCGGGCCTCGCGGTGTCGGGCACTATGTACCGCCACGACGATCGCATCGAGTTCGATGCGCAGATCAGCGACGAAGTGCGTGGGAGAATCCTGCACAGCCTCGAGCCGGTGCTGGGGCGTGCGCAGGAGCCGCGTCCGGCGCTCACGCTCCTCCGGGAGCGCATCATGGCCGTGCTCGCCGAGGCGGTCGACGTGAGACTGCGCGACTTGCCCGTCGCGGGTCAGCCGCCGCGCTACGACGCATACCTCGCGTTCTCGACCGGCGTCGAGATCTTCTACGGCGGCCGCCAGGCGCGCGCCGCATTGCCGTACTTCCAACGCGCCGCCGCCCTGGACTCGACGTACGCGCTGCCGTTGATCTGGGCGGCGTGGGCTCACAGCGGGACCGCGCTCGATCAGTGTGACTCGACCGCGAGTATCGCGAGGCGCCTGCGCGGCATGCGTCTCACTCGACTCGAGCAGATGCAGATCGACCGTGTGATGGCGCGATGCCGCGGCGACCTCCCCACCGCGTACGCGCTCGGGCGTGCGCTGACCGAGGCGGTTCCCCGCTCGGAGTTGATGTGGGAGCAGCTCGCCCGCGACGCTCTGGACGCCGATCGTCCGCGTGAGGCGGTGACGATTCTCGAGCGGTTGCACCCCGACAGCGGCGCCCTGAGCGGGCGCGCGGGCTACTACAATTGGCTGACCAACGCCTATCACTTGCTCGGCGAGCACGATCGCGAGCTGGAGGCGGCCCTGCGTGCCCAACGCCGGTTTCCGAGGAACCTCGCCACTCTGCGCATGGAGCTGTTGGCGCTGGCGGGGCTCGGGCGTGGGCGGGAAGTGAACGAGCGCTTCGACGAAATCAAGACGCTCCCCCCCGACCCGATCCGTCTGCCGGCCCCGGTGATGCGAGAGATCGCGCTCGATCTCGCGGCCCACGGCGATAGCGTCGCCGCGCGGCTGGCGCTCGCCCGCACGCTCGCCTGGCACGCGAACCGGCCTGGGGCGGAGCAAGCGCGGGAAGCCATGCGTTTCGAGCGAGCCGAGGCCTACTATGCGGCCGGATATGCGGACTCCGCCCGCGCGATCGCTGCCGACCTGGCTCGCGCGCACCCCAAGAACGAACAGTACGCTGGGCTGCTCGGCGTGCTGGCCGCGCAGCGCGGCGACCGCGCCGAGGCCGCGCGCCTCGACCGGCTGTTGGTCGGCCTCGAGCGACCCCTCGGGCGCGGGCAGGCCGGCTATTGGCGCGCGTGTATCGCGGCGCGACTGGGGGAGCGCGATACCGCCGTGGACCTTCTGGTACGCGCCCTCGATGCGGGATACGTGTATCAGGTTCGCTTCCTCGATGTGCACGTAGACCCCAGCTTCGCGGTGCTGCGCGGAACCCCGCGGTTCCAGGCCCTGCTGCGCCCCAAGGGATGAGCCCGCGCCTCAGACTGCTCGCCCTTGGATGGCTGGCGCTGAGCGCGGCCCCGCCCGCGCTCGGCTCGCAGGGGGTCACATCGGCCGCGCTGCAGGGAAGTGTCCTCCAGTCCGATGGGACACCGATCGAGCACGGCGTTGTGACAGTGACGCTGGCGGAAAGTGGCGCCCGCTGGCAGGTCGTGACCGATGCCGCGGGACGCTACTTCCTGGAGAACGTGCAGGTCGGCGGGCCCTACCTGATCGAGGCGAGAGCCGTGGGCTTCAGGCCCGCCGGCCGGAGCGGCGTCCGGCTCGGGCTCGGCCAGCGGTACCGGGCCGATTTCGTGCTCGAGCCGAGTGTCGTCGAGTTGCCGGACGTGACCGTGAGCGCGAGCGTGCATCCGCTGGTCAACTCCGGCCGCACCGGACCGGCGCATTTCATCTCCGAATCTGAGCTGGCCGACCTGCCGAACCTGACTCGGGACCTGAGCGTTGCCATCGCGCTCGGTCCCCTCGCTGCCTCGCGGCCGCTCGGAGGCATCTCGATCGGCGGACAGAATCAGGGCTTCAATAGCCTCCAGGTGGATGGCGGCGTGAACGCCGACGTGTACCTAGGGCGAACGCCTGGCGGCGCGAGTCCCAGCGCCGCAGTTCCCGAAGTGCTCCCCCACGCGATCTCCTTGGAGACTGTCAAAGAAGTTCAGGTGCTCGCTGCGCCATTCGACGTGCGTCTTGGCAACTTCGCAGGCGGGTTCCTCAACGCCGTGACGAAGTCGGGAACCAACGCCTTCCACGGCTCGGGGTTCGCCTTCATGCAGGAGGGGAGCCTGACGGCGAGAGACGCAGCCGGGAACCGGCCCGACCTCGCCAGCTGGCAGTTCGGGGGCACCCTTTCCGGCCCGATCGTGCGCAACCGGGTCCATTTCTTCCTGAACGCTGATCTGCAACGGCGCATCGTGCCCGACGTCGGGTTCCTCGTGGCGGCGGACACATTCGGTGGCGCCGACCTCAGTAAGGCCGGGGTCTCGTACGCAAACGCCGTGCGGTTCCAGCGGATCCTCGACAGCTTACACCTTCAGCCGGGCTCGCTCGGGCCCTCGGACGGGCATCTCCCAGCGCAGGACGTGTTCGCCAAAATCACCATGCAGCTCGGCTCGAGCGGTCACCTGGAATTGTCGCACCACTACGCTCACGGCGACCGCCGGGACTTCATCGATACAGGTCGCGCGAACAACATCTACGCCCTCTCCTCCGTTGCGGGCCGGAGTCTCTCGACCGCCCACACATCGCGCATGATCTGGACTACGCCGGTGGGCCGGCGCGCGCAAAGCGAGCTCGTCCTGAGTTACGAGCGCCTGCGGGACTCATGTCGACCGAACGCGATGCTCCCGCTGATCCAGGTCCGCGTCGGCACTGGCACCCTGATGGCCGGGCCTAACAGCGTGTGCCCGACCATGGCCGTGGATCAGAACGCCCTCGACATCACGGAGAATCTGACCCTCGGCGTGGGACGGCACCTCGTGACGTTCGGCACGCAGGGCGAGCTCCTCCGGTTCCGCGATCCCGTGGTGCAGGTGTCGGCCGGGCGATGGCTTTTTGGCAATCTCGACTCGCTTGCCAGTAGACTGGCGAACCACTACGACCAAGGGCTCGGGAACTCGGCCGGGCCCTCCGGAGTCGATTTCCACGCCGCGGGCTTGGGCCTCTATGCGCAGGATCGGTGGTTGCCGACCGCACGGCTCACGCTGACCGTCGGCCTGCGCCTCGACCTTCCATTTCTCCTCGACGCCGTCGCGACCAATCCGGCGTTGCGCACCGCGCTCGGCTTCGACACCGCACGGCTCCCCAGCGGCAACGCATCGTGGTCCCCCCGCCTCGGCATCAACTACGATCTCTCGGGCGATGGTGCCGCCTTCCTGCGCGGTGGGGTCGGATTGTTCAGCGGCCCTCCACCGTACCGCTGGCTGGGGAACGCCTATCGCGAGAGCGGCAATGAGACGGTCGTGTTCTGTAATCCGCCTCACGTGCCGCCGTTCGATCCGATCCACCAACCCGAGAGCTGCGTGCCCCCGGGTGGCACGAGTCCGCGCATCAGCTTCTTCGACCCCGGGCTCAAGCTGCCGCAGAACCTGAAGCTGGCGCTGGGCCTGGACCGTCGGTTCCCGTCGGGCGTCGTGGCGACGATCGACTTCCTGTACACCCGCGCGATCCACCAGCTCTATGCGAGCGACGCGAACCTCGGCGCTCCAAGCGGTGCGGCTGCGGGAGAGGGCGGTCGGCCGCTGTACGGCGCGATCGACGGTACCACGGGGAGGGCCAGCCCTGCGTGGCGCGACTTCTCGTTCGGGGAGATCTACCGCGTGTCGAACCGAGGGGGCGACGACGCGTTTTCCGTGTCGGCACAGGTACGGAAGCGATTTGGCGAGACGCTCGCCCTGTACGCCGGGTATGCCTACTCCCGCGGGCGGGACCGGATGTCGTGGGTCAACTTCCCGGCCCGCGCGAACTTCAGCAACACACCGCTGGACGGCACGCTGGACGACCGCGTGCTGCGTCCGTCCTTCTTCGAGACGCCCCACAAGGTCGCGCTGATGGCGACGTTCGATCTCCCCCATAGAGTCCAGCTCTCGTTTCTCTACTTGGGCGCATCGCAGCCGCCGTACACCTACGTCATCGAGGGCGACGCCAACGCGGACGGGATCGGCGGGCCGGGGTCGCTCTCCAATGATGCCGTGTACGTTCCGCGGAACAGCAGCGACATCAGCCTGGTGAAAGCGTCGGACTCCACACTGCTACAGGCGTTCATCGAGCAGCAGCGGTGCCTGCGGGAGCAGCGGGGACGGATCATCGCGCGGAACAGCTGCCGGAACGGGTGGCTGGGTTCTTTGAATGCGCGGCTCACGACGGCCGTCCCACTATCGTCAGGTCAGCAATTCGAGATCATCGCCGACATTTTCAACCTGCCGAACCTGATCAACTCGCGGTGGGGCCGCTACTTCGACACGACCGTCGGCCCGACCGTCAGGGTGCTTACGCTCAAGGGATGGGACGCGGTCAACGGGCGCGGTATCTATCAGCTCGCGCTGCCGAAGCGCGGCGTCCTGGACGAAGTCGCCTCGCGGTGGCGCGTCCAGCTTGGGGTGAGGTACGCTTTCTAACTGGGCTCCCAGCCCCCTTACGGCACGGAGACCAATAAGTAGATCGCCGCCGCCAGAATGAGCGGCGCCGAGTACACCCCCGGCATCGCCTTCCTCAAGTAGACTGACCCGCCCAGGTGCAGCAGCCCGTTTCCCGCCATCACGATCCCGAACGCGTACGCGATCGGCCGCATCCACGGCGCTCCGCGGACTGCGAAGGGG
>DASQAM010000094.1:0-5706 GCA_035635735.1 Gemmatimonadales bacterium
ATACAGTTGCAGGGCTTGAGCGGCCTGCCCCGCCTTGCAGGCCTGTTCGAATGCCACCACGTCACACCATACCGTTGCGGGCTCGAACGCGATCGCTTCGTCACTATGGCCATTGAGAATGCCGTCACCGAGCTCGCGGCGGAGAAAGCGCAGCGACTGCCGCAGAGCGCCACGGGCGTGCGCCGTATCGAGGTCGGGCCAAAACAGCGCCACCACGGAGTCGCGGCGGGCGCCGGCAGCGTGAACGGCGAGATAAGCGAAAAGGGCGAGGCGCTTCGGCTGAGCGAGGATGGAGTGGACCGCGCGTCCGTCGGTCCCCTTCAGGTCGAGCGCTCCCAGCGTCCGCAACTCGATCATGCCTGGACCGCCCGCGGCAGACGCGCCGGAGGTGGCCAAGTCACGCTCCAATCACGGCTGGGTCACTGGCCGGCGCTAGAGTCATCAATGTACGCCCGGCGGAGGTACCCGCCAGGGTGCTTCCGCGTCCGGTCGGGCCGGCTCGCCCGCGGAGTTCGCTAACCGCCGTGCCCGATGGAGGTTCACATGTCTAGACTCGCACGCCTTTCCGTCATGGCGGCGGTGGCCATCGCTATCGGAGTGCTCGCATGCAGCGACACGACGAAACCGAAAGAGCTTTCGACCGGGGGAATTACTGGACCGAGTTACACGGCCGCAGTGGACTTTACGCCCACAGTTGTTGGACGCGGCAACCTCGGCACGTTTCACATTCAATCCAAGGCCGGTGCTTATGACGCCGAGCTCAAGTCACACGATAACACGGACATCGTAGTCGTGAACGTCGTCGTAGCGCCGGGTGGGCATTCAGGTTGGCACTTTCATCCCGGTCCCGTGCTGGTCGTTGTGAAAACCGGTACGATCACGTTCTACATGGGGGACGATCCCACGTGTTCCCCACACATTCACCCTGCCGGTAGCGCCTTCTTTGAGAACGGTGGGATGGTGGGGATGGCGCGCAACGAAGGAACGGTTGAGGCCACCGTGGTCGCGACCTTCTTAGTGCCCGTGGGCAGTCCGACGCGTATTGATGCGCCGGCGCCGGGAAATTGTGCGTTTTGAGTCGAACCCAATGCAGAGGGCGGCGGGCAGCTCTTAGTTGGAGTGCTGCTCGCCCTTCTCCACGCGCCCGTCCTGCGACTCGAGCTCGTTCAGCGCCGCCTGCACGGCACTCGCGTGATTCCGCTCGGCGCTGCGATACACATCCAGAGTGCTGGTCCCCCGCACGACGCGATACTCGCGGGCGCCAATACCGGAGACGCTGGCGTATTCGCGCACGTCCCAATGGTCCTTCCCGCGGCACCGTGGGTAGCATTCGCCAACGTGGGATAGCTCTTCTGGGGTGAGAATCGCGCCCTGCAGCTCTACGTGCGCGCGGAACCGACTGGGAAAGTCGCTGGGCTCGTTGCTCATGTGATGGCCTCCAACCGCCTCCCACTGCTCCAACCACGGCCACCACGCACCGGCGCCGGCATCGAACTGCGGATACTGCACATCTCACACTAGCTCGTGGGCCGCTCAGCGGCAATGGCGGCCGCGAAATCCTCCGGCGTATCCACGTCTGTGAGCAAGGTCACCGGCCGATCCACATACATCGCCTCATGCTTGTGCGCCTGCACGACCGCCTTGCCGCACCCCTCTCCCGTCCACGCGAGCAGCTCACCGAACAGCGCCCGTCGGAACAACAGCGGTGGCGCGGTCACATCGCCATAGCGCGACACGACAAGCGGCGCCTCGGTCCCGCGCGCTGCGGCGACCAGCATCGCGAGTGTCTCCGTGCTCACCCGCACCATGTCCCCCAGCATCACGACGACGGCGTCGACATCCGGGCCGAGCGCGTTCAGACCTTGGTGCAATGAGCCGCTCGTGGGACCGGTGTAATCGGGATTCACCGCGAACTCGACTGGGAGGTCCCTCAACTCGGCGCGCAACCGTTCCGCCTCGTGGCCGATCACGACCACCACGGGCGACAGCCCGGCCCCGAGCGCTCGCGTCGCGGCTCGGCGAATCAACGACTCCCCCTCGAGCGCGAGCAGCATCTTATTCTTGCCCATGCGGCGCGACGCGCCGGCCGCGAGGATCACCCCCGCGACGTGAGAAGGCTCAATCGGTCGGGGCATGGATCGCGGCGCGGCGCTCGCGCAGCGACCGGGCCCGCCGCCCCGACCGCACCGCGAGAATCTCCGCGATGACGGCGAGTGCCACCTGCTCGGCGCCGTCGGTCCCAATGTCCAACCCCACGGGCCCGTACACCCGGCCCTCATCCATCGGCCCCTCGGCGGCGAGGGTGTGGAGGATGCGCTCGGTGCGCTGACGCGGTCCCAGCATCCCGACATAAGCGACGGGGGCCTTCATGAGCGCGCGCACGTACGCCCGATCGTCGGCGAAGTTGTGGTTCATCACGACGGCGTAGCACTCGGCGTCGAGCGGCAGCACCGCCTCGAGCTCGTCACCCGTGCTCTCGACCAAGGCCGCCGCGCCCGGGAACCGCTCGCGCGTGAGGTACCCCGGCCGCCGATCGACCACCACCACCCGGAACCCCACATCGGCGGCGAACCGCACCAGCGGCCGGGCATCGTCGCCCGCGCCCAAAACCACCAGTTGCGGTGGGGGAACCAGCACATCAAAGAAGATTGACCGGCCGGCGATCTCGTGGATTCCGGATTCTCCGGTCTCGAGCAGCTCGCGCGCCTTGGTCGCGACCCGGGTGTTCAGGTCTTTCGACCCGAGATCACCCTCAGCCCGAGCGCTCGTCACGATCAAACGCATCCCGCATCCCGCATCCCGCATCCCGACAATCGCCGCGACCGCCAACGGTTCCCGTCCGTCGAGCAGTGCCCGTTCGCTCGGCCGCGCCTCCGCCTGTTCGACGTATACATCGACCTGTCCCTCGCACCCTACCCCCAAATCCCAGGCCGCAATCTCGTCGGCGCTGGAGCAATAGCTGCGGAGCTCGGGCTCCCCTTTGCGGATCACCTGCAGCGCCACCTCGCGCACATCCTGCTCGAGACACCCCCCGCTCACGTTCCCGGCGGTGCTGCCATCCTCGGCGACCACGAGCTTCGCTCCCTCGTGGCGATAGGCCGAGCCCCGCACCCGGACGACGGTCGCGAGCGCGGCTCGCTGCCCCGCCCCCTGGACGCGGGCGAGGAAGTCCAGGACTTCTCTCGTCTCGAGCCACTGTTTCATGCGCTGAAATCTACTTCGACCCCGCCGCCTCGCCGACACGCGCCGCGAACTTGTCCCAGAAGCTTTCCGTGAGCTTCTGGGCGGTGCCCTTCAACAGACGGGCTCCCACGCTCGCCACGGTGCCGCGAACCTCCGAGCTGGCGCTCCACTTCAGGCGGGACCGGTTGGGGGGAATGAGCTCGATCTCGAGCATGGTGCTCACATCCACACCCGAGCCGGGCGCCTTGCCGCGAGCCGACATCTTGAGGCTCCTTGGCGGCTTCACGTCCGACAGCTCGACGTCGAGCTGAAACCTCACCTTCACGGCACCCACTCCGAAGCCCGAAATCACCTTGAAGTGCCGGTCGTCGATCGGCTCCACCGACTCGACCCCCGGTGCCACCGACGCTACGAACTCGTGGTCGAGCAGCCGTTTCCACACCTCGTCGGGAGGCGCGGCGATCTCAGGGGCCCCAGAGAAGTCGAGTCGCACTACGTCGCCCGTGCGAGGGAGCGTTTCATAGTGGTGGAATATGTCCGTACGCAGGGAGGCGGCAACTTGGCTTGCACCCTCGTGTTCCGAGGGTAGCTTCGCTGGGACACAGATCTGTCACTCAGGAGGTACCATCGTGAACCGCACCGCCCTGCTGTTTCTGTTTGCCGTCCTGCCGGCGGGCATCATGATCGCCCCCGCGCCGGGCGGCCCCGCGGACGAGTCGGTATTCGTCCGGGGCCTCCCCGCGGGCCAGCACGAGTCCCTGCTGTACGTCTGGACCAGCGACGCCGATCAGAAGGACCCCGACTTCCTCTCGGTGCTCGACGCCGATCCCGCGTCGCCGAGCTACGGAAAGGTGATCGCGACGGCGCCGACCGGGTCGCCCGGCAACGAAGCGCACCACTTCGGCTACACCGCCAACGCCGATCGGATTTTCGCCGGTGGGCTGTTCTCGAACCGACTGTTCATCTACGACGTCGCCACCGATCCCAAGCACCCGAAGCTCGTCAAGACGGTGCCCGACCTCGCCGCGAGCACCGGCTTTTCGGGGCCGCACACCTTCTATGCCGTACCGGGTGGCGTGATCGTCGCGATGCTCGGCTCGAAAGAAGGCGGCGCGCCGGGCGCGCTGGTGAAGCTCGACAACGACGGCAACTTCCTCGAGGCGCATCCCGCGCCCGACTACATGTACGACGTCGGGATCAAGCCGGAGCTGAACCTGATCGTCACGTCGAGCTGGGCGCATCCCCACGCCGTCAAAGCCGGCAACACGCCGATGGACCAGGTAGGTGACGAGGTCGTGGCGTGGGACTGGAAGACCGGCAAGGTCCTCCAGGTCGAGCACCTCGACAAGTCGCCGCTCGAGGTCCGCTGGCTGCACGGCGCCGCGGCGCGCGGGGGGTTCATCAACTGCGCGTTCGGCAACAGCGTGTGGCACTGGCAAGTCGGCCCCGACGGCAAGCTCGCCTTCCACCGCGTGATCAAGCTGGCCGACGGCTCGCTGCCGGCAGACATGCGGATCTCATACGACAACAAGTTCCTGTTCGTGTCGCTGTTCGGCGGGGGCGCGGTGCAGCAGTACGATGTCGCCGATCCGATGCAGCCGAAGCTCGTGAGCACGGTGGCCATTCCGCAGGCGCAGATGATGAAGCTCACGCCCGACAACAAGCGGCTGTACGTGAGCAATTCGTTGCTCTCGAACCTGGACGGGAAAGTCCCCTACCGGGTGCGGCTCGTGAACGTGGGGCCGACGGGGATGACGCTCGACGCGAAGTTCGACGTGGACTTCGAGCACTTCCCGACGGGGCAGGCGCGTCCCCACGACATGTTATTGAAGTAGTGTCGACCTCCACTAGCCCCGGGGCATGGCCCCGGGGTTAGTCTACCCTGCGTACATTACCGGACTGATGCCCTCCGGTCCCGCCTTCCTGTTCGATCTCGACGGCACGCTCGTGGACAGCGTGTACCAGCATGTGCTTGCGTGGCGCGAGGCCCTGGAGAGCGTCGGCATCGAGCTCTCGGTGTGGCGCATCCATCGTCGCATCGGCATGAGTGGCGGCCTGTTCGTCAACGCCTTGTTCCGCGAGACCGGCCGCGAGCTCAAGCCCGAGCAGGCGGTGAAGATCCGACGCGTGCATGCCGACGCGTACGCCCGTCAGGTGTCGCAGGTCCGTCCCCTCCCCGGAGCGCGCGAGCTGCTCGCCTTCCTGACGAAATCGGGCGTCCCGTGGGCGATCGGCACCAGCGGGCGGATGGAGAGCGCCAAGCCCAACCTCGACATGCTCGACATCCCCGGCGGCGTGCCGATCGTGACTCGCGACCAGGTGGAGCACGCGAAGCCCGACCCCGACCTTTTCCTCGCGGCCGCCGAGCGGCTGGGCATACCGATCGACGAGTCCGTAGTGGTTGGAGACAGCGTGTGGGACCTGCTCGCGGCGCGCCGCGCCCGCGCGCTCGGCGTGGGACTCCTGTCGGGTGGTTACGGAGAGGAAGAGCTCGAGCGCGCGGGGGCATACCGCGTGTACCAG
>DASQAM010000095.1:0-2405 GCA_035635735.1 Gemmatimonadales bacterium
CACGCCGGCCGAAGCCGTGAGCTGGGGGAAGGTGGACCCCGACAAGCTCCCGGGCACGGTGGTGTGCTACCTCGACAACACCGTCGGTTTCCCGATCCTCGCCGCGTATGCGCTCGCCAAACGAAAGAAGCGGCGGCTCAAACGACTGTACGAGCGGCGCGACGGGATGATGCGGCAACTCACCGAGGCGTACCAGGAGGCGAAGGCGGACCGCGACGCGCGCGCGGAGGGGACGACTGTCGGACGCAGACCCTGAGCGCGCCGGCCCCGCGGGCACGTCTCGGGCGTACGCGGCGTACGCCCTGGGGCTGTTGACGCTCATCAATCTCCTCAACTACACCGACCGCAACGTCGTCTTCGCGCTGTTCGAGCCCATCAAGCGGGAGCTCGTCCTATCGGATCAACAGCTCGGCTGGCTCGGGTCCGCCTACGTGATCGTCCTCTCGCTCGCCGCGTTACCGCTCGGGGTCATCGGGGACCTGAAATCCCGGCGCGCGGTGATCGCCTTCGGCGTCGGCTTATGGAGCGCCTTCACGGCGCTGGGGGCGACGGTGAGCCGCTTCTGGCAGCTCCTCGCGTGTCGTTCCCTGGTGGGCGTGGGAGAGGCGGGCTACGGGCCGGCGGCCCAGGCGTTGCTCGCCGAGTTCTTCCGGGGCAAACAACGCGCCTTTGCCCTCGGGATCTACTCGGTCGGGATGGCCTTCGGCGGTGTGCTCGGGATTTGGCTCGGCGGCGTGCTCGCCGAGCGCTACGGCTGGCGCGCCGCGTTCGTCGCCCTCGGTGTCCCGGGCTTTCTCCTCGCGCTGCTCGCGTCCCGGCTGCGCGAGCCGCGCCGGCGTCCCCCGCCGACGATCCGTGCCACCGTCGTGAACTGGTACGCTCGTGGGCTCGTGGGGGCCCGCGAGGCGCTGCGGCTCGGTGCACCGCTCATATGGCTCACGCTCGCGGGCGCGGCGCTCTCCGGGGCGTTCGATCTGTTCGACGGGCTGCCGCGCGGTCTGGACACTGCGGTGTTCGCCGCGTTCGTCAGCATCGGCATCGTGTGGACGGTGCTCCGGCTCGTGCCGGTGGCCGTCCGCGGCACCACCGAGGCGACCGAAGTCGCCGCCACGGCATTCGGCGATTTCCTCCAGGCCGCCGGGACGGTGCTCCGCACCCCGACGCTGATCTGGATGTTCGTAGGGGGCGCGCTCGTGACCTTCGCCGTGAACGGCCTGATCGCCTGGGCGCCCAGCTTCTTGGAGCGCACCCATGGCCTTCCGGTGGCCGCCGTAGGACGGCAGTTCGGCATCTGGGGGCTCGCGGGCGGGGCGCTGGGCGCGTTGTTCGGCGGTCGGACGGGAGACTGGCTGCTCACGCGGTGGAGTGGAGGACGGGTCGTCGTGTCCGGCGCGGGATTCGTGCTCGGTGGGCCGGTCTGCGCCGCGTTGCTCCTGATCGACGAGCTCCGGCTCTTCGTCCCGCTCCTGTTCGGGACATTCTTCCTCTACTCGTGGTATAACGGGCCGCTGTCCGCCGTGATCCTGGACGTGGTGCCGGCGGCGGTCCGGGCATCGGTGCTCGGTGCTTACGTGCTGTTCTCACACCTCGCCGGCGATGCGATCGCCCCGCCGCTCATCGGGTACCTGTCGGACCGCTTCGGCTTGCGGCACGCGATGCTGCTGCTGCCGACCGCCGGCGCCGTGGGGGGGTTGGTGATCTTGATCTCGCTCAGCACGGTTGGGCGGGATATGACGCGGGTGAAAGAATGAATGCGGAGTGCGGAATGCGGAATTGCAGTGGCAGGTCGGTCGGCGAGCGACACTCGTCCCGCCACTCCGCATTCCGCATTCCCCATTCCGCATTGGGCGGGGAGTGGTAGGGCGGTGAAGATCGCCGTCGTGTTCGACACGCTGCACCCCGACTGGGGGGACGCCGACTACAAGAAGGAAGTCGACGCGAAGGTCGAGGAGGCGGAGTACGACGTAAGCCGGGCGCTGATGGCCCAGGGACACGACGTGCTGATGGTCGGGGTCGCCGACCAGCTGGCACCGGTGCTCGACCGGTTGGCCGCCTTCCAGCCGAAGCTCGTGTTCAACGGGTGTGAGTCGTTCCGCGGGCACGCCCGGCACGAGTACGCGCTCGCCACCGTGCTCGAGATGCACGGCTATCGCTACACGGGATCGTCTCCCACGGGCCTGCTCGTCGCGCGTAACAAGTCGCTCACCAAGAAGATTCTCGCGCACCACGAGATCCGGGTGCCGGCGTTCGCCGAGTTTCGCCCGGGAGAGAAGCCGGTACGGCCGTCGGAGCTGCGGTTCCCGCTCATCGTGAAGCCGCTCCTGGAGGACGCGTCGGTGGGTATCGCGCAGGCGTCGGTGGTGGAGGACGATGAGGAGCTTGGGGTACGCGTGAAGTTCATCCAC
>DASQAM010000096.1:0-2431 GCA_035635735.1 Gemmatimonadales bacterium
CAGGGACCGGGTACTGGGTGCAGGACCACTTCTGCCCGGCGGGCGCCGACGGCTCGCAGTGCAACTACTCGCCTAACGCATCAGGCCCGCTCGATATGCAGTTCCGGACGACCACGGACTTGAAGCTGGACGCCTTCTGGCCGCAGAACTACATCACCGACCCGGCCTCGGGCAGCGTTTGGTTCGACGATATGGTGATCGCCAAGGTTCGCATCGGCTGTCTGAGCTAGACCGGCTCCCCTACCCCGTTACCACGAGCAAGACGACGCCCCACGCGAGCGTCAGCAGTGTCACCGGCACGCCGATCCGCGCGTACTCGACGAACCCGACGTGTACGCCCCGGGTCTGGGCGCGCTCGGCCACGATGAGGTTCGCCATCGAGCCGATGAGGAGCAGGTTGCCCGCGAAGGTGGAGCTCATGGCGAGGACGCGCCACATCAAATCCGGGTTGGGGATGGCCGGCACGGTGTTGCGCCACAAGATCACGGCCGGGACGTTCGAGATCAGGTTCGACAGCGTGGCCATCACGCCGCTCACGACCACCGCCGCGCGCCAGGGCGAGCCGCCCTGCACGACTCGCACCGCGTGGTCGTCGAGCCAGGCGACTGCGCCGGTCTGCTCGAAGCCGCGCATGACGACGAACAACGAAGCGAAGAACAGCAGCAGCGACCATTCGACGCGGTCGATCGCATAGGCCGGGTCCCGCTGAGCGACTGCCACCATCACCGCACCCGCGGTGATCGCGACGAGCGGCAGGGAGCCGCCCCCGAGCCACGCGATCACCGCGGCGCCGAACAGCGCGAGCGCCTTCAGGACCAGGGGACGGTCGAGCGTCACCGGCACGGTCTCGAGCCGTTCGCGAAACGGCTCGCGCAGCTCGGCGCGATATGCCCACCGGAGGTAGCCGTAGGTGATCGCGAGGCCGCCGACGCCCACCGGCAGCATGTGCACGAGGAACCCGCCGAATGAAGCGCCGCTCCATATCCCCACCAGCATGTTCTGCGGATTGCCGGTGACGGACACCACCGATCCGACGTTGGCGCCCATCGCCAGCCCGATCAGGTACGGATTGGGCTTGACGCGGAGCGGCCCGAGCGCGGCTAACAGCACCGGCGTGACCACGAGGCAGATGGTGTCGTTGACGAAGAGCGCGGAGAGCAGCCCACCCCCCACCACGACCCCCAGCAACAGGCGCTCAGGCGTTCGGGCGCGCGCCAGGAGCCACTCGGCTGCCCACTCGAAGAACTTTCCCACCTCGAGATAGCCGACGATGAGCATGAGGCCGAGCAGGAAGACCAGC
Source organism: Gemmatimonadales bacterium (assembly GCA_035635735.1). Taxonomy (GTDB): domain Bacteria; phylum Gemmatimonadota; class Gemmatimonadetes; order Gemmatimonadales; family GWC2-71-9; genus AG41. Next base: position 1,301 of record DASQAM010000096.1, read on the forward strand.
ACGTCGAAGTCGATGGCTGCGTAGGCATCCCTCAGGGGCAGGACGCCGAGCACGACCATGGCTACCGCGCCGAGCAGGCTCGCCGCTGGCCGATTCAGGCGCAGGAACGGCAGCCGCTGGGCGGCGATGAGAACGTACGTCGCCGCGAAGATTAGGAGGCCGGGGGTCATACGAATGCGGAGTGCGGAATGCGGAGTGCGGAATGGATCGAGCGACTTTCGAGACGAGAGGTGGTCACTCGGGATCGAACCTGCCCGTCAATTCCGCACTCCGCATTCCGCATTCCGCACTTGTTATATCTCCCAATTCGAGAACAACACACCACGGCCTGGATGGGGCTCGGGGTAGCCCTCGTAGGTCATCCGGAGGTCGGTCCAGCGGACGCGATAGCCGCGGGCCACGAGCCGGCGGAACGCGTCGTCGAACCGGGTCTGGCACCGCACGGCCACCCGCCGGATGCCGGCGCGGGCCGCGGCGGCTTCGGTCGCTGCGATCGCGGCATCGAAGGAGCGCGCGTCGCGGGCCGCGAGCTTGAGCACGCGCACCTCATCCTTCGGCCGACCCTCGGCGAGCGGCGTCGAGTGCCACAGGACCAGGGCGTCCAGTCCGTCGTCGCCGTCGACGAGCGACGTGTCGCCGAGGCCGAGCTCCGCGGTCAGCAAGATCTCGCGCGTGAAGTCGTAGCCCGGAGCGAGGGCCGCGACGAGGTCGCGCGCCGCCTCGAGCGCCAGGCCATTCGCCGCGCTCTTGCGTTGCGACAACAGCACCGGGCTCTGATGCCCGCGCGTGACGATGTCGTTGGTGAGCGTCACTGTGAGGTGGCCGGGGAAGAAGCCGAGTCGCGCGTAGAACCCGATGTTCTCCACGGTCCGGGGCATGGTCTCGAGACCCAGGGTCGCCACGTCCTCCTCGAGCAGCCAGTCGAGCGCCGTCCGCACGATAGTCTTCCCCACCCCCGCGCCCTGGCGGTCGGGCCGCACGGCGAGGGGCCCCATCCACCCCTCGGCGCCCGAGCGGTGGGCGATGTTGAAGGCGACCACGTGCCCGGCCTCGTCGCGCCACAACATCGCGCCCGGGCCGGCGTCGAGCAGGGCGTAGCGCCACACCTGAGGATTGAGGTGCGGGACGCGC
>DASQAM010000097.1:0-6884 GCA_035635735.1 Gemmatimonadales bacterium
CGTCGGGTGCAGTGGTCGGTCATAGAGCGAACATTGGGCCCGATGGAATCAGCGCGACCTGCGCTGTGCGAAGAGCCAACTCACGAGTGTCGGCGACCCGTAGGCTGCGTCCCACACGTTGTGATTCGTCCCCAGCACCTCGAAATACTGCACCGGCGCACCGACGGCCTTGAGGGCCGCCGCAGCCTGACGCGACTGTTCTACTGGCACCGCCCCGTCAATCTCGCCGTGGACGATCCACGTCGGCACGCGCCGCAGCTGACGAGCAAGCGCCTCGAAGGGTGGGCCGCTGTCCGCGGGAACGACCGGGGTGAACGGGCGGACCGTGGGAAAGAAGGCCGTAACGAAGCCGCAGATCGGGACAAGAGCCGCAAAGCGGGACGGATAGCGATACGCGAGGTACCACACCCCGTTGCCGCCCATGGACAGGCCCGTGAGATACACGCGGTCGGAGTCGACTTGGAACTCTCGGCTCACTTGGTCGAGCGCGGCGATGGCGACTTGCGCCGGCGTCCCCGTCCAGGCCGACTCCGCCGGCACCTGCGGGAAGACGATGATGGCCGGGAAACGCGCGACATTCTGGCGAACGGCGGCGCCCAAGCCCACCTGGGTCTGAAGGACACCGTCGTCGCCGCGCTCGCCAGCGCCGTGCAAGAAGAGAATGACGGGCCAGCGTTGCGACGCCGTGTAAGAGAAGGGAACGAACACTTGGTAATGATGAGACTGGCCTGCCACGGACACGCGGCGGTCCAGGAATCCGCTCTGGGGAGTCTGGCCTGCCAGCGCCCGCGCAACGAGCGCCAGCAGGGCCGTCGTCCGGATCACTCGCAAATCCATCGGTGCACCTCCAGCGGGTGAAGGCGGTGCAGAGAAGCGAATTGGCCCCGGTGGATTCGAACCACCATACCCAGATCCAAAGTCTGGTGTCCTGCCGTTGGACGAGGGGCCAGCGACTATGAAGCGCTTGAACTTAGCGAAGCCGGAGGGTTCGCGGGAGCCTCAGGGCGTGCCGAAGGGTTCGTCAATCAACAGGTGCGGGTTCGCTTTTCAGCGCAACGTGAGACCTAACCCCAGATCAATCACGTTTTGCTTCCATCCGGTGAGCGATGAAGCATGTGCGCCTGTGACGTTGACGGCGCCGATAGCCCCGTAGGCGTACGTCAACTGCGGCGTGAGCGACACGTTAGAGCCCACCGCGATGTCGTAACCCGCATCCACGGTGAATCCCAAGCCCGAGGCATCGGCGGCCGCGTCGGCGGAGGTGCTGTGGTAATTGGAGACACCGACGCCCCAGCCTAGGAAGAAACCGCTGGTGGGAGCGGGATAGTAGTTTAGCACCGCTCCCAGTGTAGACAGCCTCTCGGTGGCGACGGCGCTGCTGGTGAAATCGGGCTGGCCCGAACGCCACCATACATGAACGGCTCCTCCGATCCGCACCTGCCGGCTCACGGCGGCGCCGATCTGCAGGAATGCGGTGGTCCCGCCGAAGCGCGACCCACCCCCGCAGACGCTGTCGCACGAGACGTTCATCGTGCCGTGCCCCAGTCCCGCGTCGAACCAAAACCCATCGCGTCGGTGGTCGGACTGGCCCCACGCTGGCGGTGCCGCTAGCCATAGCGCGCCCGACGCTGCCAAGACGACGACGGTCGAATGCACGGAGCCTCTCAGGAGCATGTGCTCTCTGTTTGTAAGCTGCGGACGGACGTACGGCGCCACAAGGGCGTTTTTGCGGCACGGAGAGGCGGGAATGCGGCGTCTGATTGGGATTGGTGCACGTTGTTACATAGACGTCCCGCTCACTTGTGCGGAACTATCAACGTTCCGGTTTGCGTCTCAGTCCCGGTAGAGACCGATAGGTTGGGAAGACGCACGCCGCCGAGGACCGAAGTCGCCGGTGCATCCACGGCGAGCACATAGGTTCCGGGGCTCGCGTACGGCAGACGGAATTTGCCGGTCGCGTCGGACCGTGCCGTGCCCAGCACGCCCCACGTCGCCTCGTCGTTCGGGTAGTACGGATTGACCACCAGCAGCGCGATCGAGGCGTCGGCGATCGGAACAGCGTTCTGGCCCATCACCGTGCCGCTCACCGACCCAGTGACCGCGCTGTTGCCGACTTGCATGTAGCCTACGTAGTGAAACGTTGCGCGCCCACCACAGTTGCGCGGACCGAGTCGCCATTGTACGGTAGTGCCGAACACCACCCGAGGAGGTGGGGCCGTGAATCAACACGACGGCCACAAGCGAAGCGATGCTCTCGCTCGCCTCGGCGAGTGAGCGCCAAGCCCCCGAGGGTCGGCTAGGGCCTCTCTCGGGGGCTTCTGCTTTCGTGCCCGAGCGCTTAGTCTGGTGGTTGGGACCCTCCGGAGGGTTCACATGCGCGCAACCATCCATTCTGTCATGGTGCTCGCCGTGGCGGCGCCACCGTCCGCGGCGCAGGGGAGAGTCGAGGTCTCCTCCTTTGCCGGGGTCTATGTACCGGCTGCTCACGTCATCGACATCTCCGCCTTCTGTCCCGGCGGCCCATGCGGCGAGGTGCTGAAACAGGAGATCGCCCCGTTGTTCGGCGCACGAGTGACCGCCTGGGTGCGCGAGCGCCTGGCGCTCGATCTCTCCTTCACGTACGCGCGGACCGGGGTGACCAGACACGGGCTGCTGGCGGAAATCCCCACGGGCGTGATCGTCGGGCCGACGGCTCCGGATACCTCCGGCACAGCCAATATCACGACCGGCAGCGCTCGCGTGTTGATCGGTCTCATGCCGCGCTCAGAGCGCGCTTCCTTTTATGTCGCCGCCGGGTTGGCGTTCGTGGCCCACGGGGGTGAGGCGTACTCCCGCGTGATCGGCAATACCGGGTGGGGACCTGTGATCGGGGCGGTCGGTCGCTGGCAGCTCGCACCGCCGCTCGCGCTACGCGTGGAGGTCGCCGACTACGTCTACAAGTTCTCGGGGACCGCGGTGACCAGCCCGCCGGCGTATTCCTTGGGAGTCGTGGCCGGCAACTACAGCTCCGGCTTGCAGCACGATCTCGTCCTGTCGCTCGGGCTCTCGGTGGTCGCGCCCTAGGGCCCGAGCTCCACGCCCTGCGTCTGCCCGTGCTGCGTTTGTACATCGTAGGCGCGGTTCCTCGCCCGGCCGTCCGCCACGATCCGCTCCACGGTATTAGACGCTTCGCCCAAGAGTTTGTCGCAATTCGTCCCCCGGAGCGTCGTGAGCGCGGCCATCACCTCGCGGGCGTTGCGCTCGGCGATAGTGCTGTGCCCTGCCTCATGGAGCCGAACGGCCTTGAGGTAGGCTTGCCACGTCCTCATCAGCTGGGCGGTCGCCGTGGCCGGCGGCTTCCAGCGGGGCAGTGTGACTGCAACGTTGAGCGTGACCTTCACGTCGCGCAGGACGCAGCTGTCTCCGCGCTGCGCCGCGGCGTAGCCCGACTCGACGCTCCACACGGTCAAGGCGTCCTGCGACTTGCCGGTCTCGTCCTTAGGCCCAAGCCGCCGGATCTGGTCCCGCAACGCCCCCGCGCTCGATCCGTCGATGTCGTAGTACTGCTCGTGGGCTGCGATCGTCGCACGCAGCGCGCCACGTGCGAGCGCGGCGGAATCGGCAGCGGGTGTGGGCGTCGAAACCGGCTCCGGAGTCGAGGATCCGCACGCATACGCGAGCAGCACCGCCGCGAGGATGAGTAGCCGCATGCCGGCGTTACGCTAACGTGATGTCCTGCTCGATCACCAGGTTCGTCGGCAATCCCTGGATCTCGAGCCGGGCCCGCGCCTTGAGGGTTTCGGTGCCTTTGAGCTTGCCGGCGCTCACCGCCGCGTCGACGCTCTTCTCGATCTCGCGCTGCGCGCTGACACCGAAGTGCTTCAGAAACTTGCGCACGGACAGATTGAACACTTCTTCGTTCATGGGGTCACCTTGAAGACCTGATCGTGCTGGCGGGTGCGGTCGGCCACCTGGATGGCGACCTCGTCGCCGGCCTTCGCCAGCGGGACTTTCTGATGGTTCACTTCCATCGAGGTGATCTGCTCCGTGAAGTCGGTGGTATGGCCGTGAAACCGTATGCGATCGCCGACCGCCAGCGCGCCCTCCGTCACGCGCACGACGGCGACGCTCGGTCCCTTGAAGTAGTGGACGACGGTCCCGACCAGCTCTTCCGGCATCGGCCCTCCTCGCGTGCCTCGCCTACCACAATATGGTGCCGGCTCCGGGGCCGCTACTTGATCGCCACCTGCGCGACCCACCGGGCGGGATCGACGGCACGATGCGGCAACAGGCTCCACCATAGCTTGTGGCGCCAGCGGCCCAGCCCGGTCGTCACCCAGCCCGCCTGTGCCACCGGAATGAGCCGGCGCGCCGCCGCGGCGAGACGCCGCCGACGCCAGCGGAATCGCCAGGCACCTCCGTCCGCCGGCCGGTACTGCGCCCAGCCGATCGACTTGAAGCAGCCCGCGGGCCCGAAGTCGTCCGAGTCCAGCACGTCCTCGACGAACACGCGCAGCGGTCCCGGCCACGTCCCCAGCACGTCGTGCATCGCCACGATGGCGCCCGGCGCGAGGTGGGGGCGAAACAGCGCGAGATCCCGCTTCACGGCTTCGTACACGTGGTCGCCGTCGATCCACAGCAGGCGGATCGGCCGAGTCCAATCGCGTGCCACCTCATGTGAGAACGCGCGGCGACAATCCACCACATCCGCGACCCCCGCCCGGTGCAGGTTCTCCTGGAACTCGTCATAGGAAGACTGATTGGTGCCGAGGTCGGGGTCGGTGGTGGAGGGCGACGTGTGCGGGTCGATCGCGACCACACTTCCCAGTCCGTAGCGCTGTGCCACGTACCCGAGCCCGACCGTGGAGCGGCCCTTGAAGCTCCCGATTTCGACGATCGCTCCAGCGGTGGGCGCGCCGGCGGCGGCGAGCATCAGAAACCGGGCCTCCCGCTCGGCCAGGTAACCAGGCGTGCCGTTGATCCGGCGCCACCCCTCATCGGACACGCCCTGGAAGTCCACGAGGTTCACCGCACCAGTATGCGAGCGCGGTTCGGGAGCCGCAAACCCCGCGCGCCGTTTCCCTTTCGAGCCCACCGTCGTATCGTAAAACCGTGTCCGACCCTGTTCGCGTCGTCGTAGTCACGCCGGTCCGCAACGAGGCGTGGATCCTCGAGCGGTTCCTCTCGGTGACCAGCCGATTCGCGGACCACATCATCGTCGCCGACCAGCGCTCGAGCGACGACAGTCGCGCCATTTGCAGCCGCTATTCCAAGGTCACGGTCATCGACAACCCGACCGACGAATTCAACGAGCGGGATCGCCAGCTCCTGCTGCTGCGGCAGGCGCGCGCGCTCGTTCCGGCGCCGCGCGTCATCCTGGCGCTCGATGCCGACGAGATCCTCGCGGCAAACGCCCTGGATACGCCGAGCTGGCGCGCGATGCTCGCCGCCCGGCCCGGGACCATCGTGTGCTTCGAGCGCGTCGATCTGTACGAGACGCCCGATCAATGCATGCGACATGACCGCCTCACACCCCTCGGATATGTGGACGACGGCGTGGAGCACGCGCCGCGCGACATGCACAGCGTCCGGGTTCCCATTCCGGACTACGCGCCCCGCCTGCTGCTCGACGAGATTGCAGTGCTCCACTATTCCGCCCTGCGCCCTACCGCCCTGGCGTCCAAGCTGCGCTGGTACAGCGTGCTCGAGAACGTGCGCGGCACCTGTCCCTGGGTGTTCAAGCGTCGCCTGCGCTACGCCATGCACGTGGACTTCACTGGCACCGGCCGGGTGGAGCGGTGTCCCCCCGGATGGTTCCGCCGGTGGGAGGAGGCAGGCATCGACATGCGGCGCGTCGTCGAGGAGAAGTACTACTGGCACGATTTCGAGGTGCTCCGTTACATGAACGAGTACGGCGCACGGAAATTTTGGCTCGACGACATTTGGGGGGTTGATTGGGAGGCGTGCCGCCAGCACGCGAAGCGCCACAACATCGCCGGCGCGCCGGATGCCCCGGTGAATGCACCGCCCAGCGCGCTGGTCCTCGCGATGCGCGTGCTGAGCGCGGTGCACCGCATTCAGCGGCGCCTCAGACACCGGTTGACCGGTCGGTCCGGCCCCCGGTTCGCCTAGGCCGGCTCGGGTCCCGGCGCCACCACCGCTCTTGTGTCTGTCTTGATCAGCCGCTGGTGTTTCTCTCCCAGCACCATGGCCGCATCGTCCCGCAGCCTCGCGTTCGCGTACACCGCGGCCACGGCGCTCCCCGAGCCGCACAGCCGCGCCCAATACGGATGCGTTCCGGCCAGGCGCTCGTACAGGGCGCGCAGCGGCGGATGCTTCCCGAAGACGGGGATCTCGAAGTCGTTGCCGCCGAGGCGCCCGACGCTGCCCCATCCGGTGAACGCGTCGGCGTCGAGCAGCAGCGGCCCGCGCGGCGCGGGAGCGGGATGCATTTCGTCCCACCAGCCGTACGCGTCTGGGGTCGCGACGGCGATGGGCGGGAGCGCCAGGGCCACGAGCGCCGGCGCGGCCGGCGGGGCGGGGAGCCGGAACAGCCGCTCCCCCCGGCCCCACGCGAGCGCCGCCGGCGCGCCGCTCGCGAAGAACGCGACATCGGCGCCGAGCCGCGTGGCGAAGTGGAGCAGCTCGTGGCGGGGGAGGGTGTTGCCGGCGAGCGCGTTCACCGCGTGCAGGGCGGCCGCCGCGTCGCTCGAGCCGCCGCCCAGGCCCGACCGTACCGGGATCCGCTTGGTCAGCTCGAGCGCCACGCCGAACTTGAGCCCCGTCGCATCCAGAACGGCGCGCGCGGCCCGTACCGCGAGGTTCTGCTCCGGCGCCCCGAGGTCGGGTCCGTGCACGGTGAGCGCAACGCCCGTGGCCGTGCGCGTCACCACCAGCTCGTCGGT
>DASQAM010000098.1:0-8515 GCA_035635735.1 Gemmatimonadales bacterium
ATTGCCGCTGTAGACGCGCAGGAGCACGGGCGGCGTTCCCGCGCCTGAACTCTTCGATCGGAACCGAACGCATGACCGGGCATGCCACCCGCCCCGCCGAACGCAGACGGGCCTCCGCGCTGGAGGCCGCGGGACTCACGCCCCAGCGCGCCGTCTATTGGAACCTCGGGCCACCCGAGCTCTACGAGCATGCGGTGCGTCGCGCCGAGGGTGTGATCGCCGAGGGTGGGGCGTTCTCCGCCGTAACTGCCCCGCATACCGGGCGCAGCCCGAACGACAAGTTCATCGTGCGCGAGCCCGCCTCAGCGCACGAAATGTGGTGGAACCGGGGCAACCAGCCGCTCGAGGCCGATGCGTTCGAGCGACTCAAGGCGTCGCTGCTCGCGCACCTCGCCGAGCACGAGCTGTTCGTGCGCGACCTGTTCGCCGGCGCCGACGCGGAGCACCGGTTCGGCATCCGGTTCGTCACGCCGAATGCCTGGCACGCCCTGTTCGTCTACAACATGTTCCTGCGCCCCAGCGCCGCCGACCTCGCCGCCTTCGCCCCCGCCTGGACCGTGCTCCACGCGCCCGAATTCCACGCCGATCCCGCAATCCACGGGACCAAGTCGGGCACGTTCGTGGTCATCCACTTCAGCCAGCGGACGATTCTGATCGGCGGCACGCGCTACGCAGGTGAGATGAAGAAGTCGGTGTTTACCATTCTCAACTACCTGCTGCCCAAGCGCGGCGTGCTCTCGATGCACTGCTCCGCCAATCTCGGCCGGGCGGGCGACGTCGCGCTGTTCTTCGGCCTGTCGGGCACGGGGAAGACAACGCTCTCCGCCGACCCGGAACGAGCCCTCATCGGGGACGACGAGCACGGCTGGTCCGACCGGGGAATCTTCAACTTCGAGGGCGGGTGCTACGCCAAGGTCATCCGGCTGTCGCGCGAGGGCGAGCCCGAGATCTTCGCGACCACCCACATGTTCGGCACCGTGCTCGAAAACGTGGTCGTCGACCCCGATACCCGCGCCATCGATCTCGACTCAGACCGAATCACCGAGAACACGCGCGCCTCATACCCCATCCACTATATCCCGAACCACGTCCCGGGCGGGGCGGGCGGGCACCCTTCGCACATCCTGTTCCTCACCTGCGACGCGTATGGGATCATGCCGCCCATCGCCCGCCTCTCGCCGGCGCAGGCGATGTACCATTTCCTGTCGGGGTACACCGCGAAGGTCGCCGGCACGGAGCGCGGAGTGACCGAGCCCAAGGCGACCTTCTCCACCTGCTTCGGCGCCCCGTTCCTGCCGCTCCAACCCAACGTCTACGCATCGCTCCTCGGCGAGAAGATCGCCACCCACGGCGTGCAGTGCTGGCTCGTGAACACCGGGTGGACCGGCGGACCCTATGGCGTGGGCCAGCGGATCCGGCTCGGCCTCACGCGCGCCATGGTGCGCGGCGCGCTCGCCGGGAAGCTCGACCGCATCCCCACCACGCCCGACCCCGTGTTCGGCGTCGAAGTCCCGCTGCAAGTCCCGGGCGTGGCGGAGGATCTGCTCCTGCCGCGCGGCACCTGGGGCGACCCGGCGGCGTACGATGCCCAGGCCGCCCGGCTCGTGCAGATGTTCCGGGAGAACTTCGCTCAGTTCCAGGACCAGGTGCACGCCGCGGTCGGGGACGCGGGGCCACGGCGATAGGGTTGTCGACCGCGTGACCCGGTTCGAGGTCGTCCGCGACCCGCTCTGGGACAACATCCGGCTCGATCCCGAGGCGCTGGCCGTGGTCGACACCCCCGCCGTCCAGCGGCTGCGGTACGTCCGCCAGTTGGGGCACGCGTTCCTCGTCTATCCCGGCGCCACGCATAGCCGCTTCGAGCACGCGCTCGGCGCGTACCACCTCGCGCGCCGCGCGCTGTCGCAGCTCGAAGCCGCGGGCGACGTCCGGCTCGATGCCGCCGACCGCGTGCGCCTGAAGCTGGCCGCGCTGTTGCACGACATCGGGCACTATCCCTTCTCCCATTCGCTCGAGGAGGCCGGCCTGCCGCACCACGAGGAGCTGGCGGCGCGCCACCTGGCGGACGGCGAGCTGGCACAGCGGCTGGTGGAGCTGGAGATCCCGGCCCAGCGGCTGCTGCTCCTGATCCAGGGCCGGGCACGCGAGCCCCTCGCCGGTCTGGTGTCGGGCTCGCTCGACGTGGACAAGCTCGACTATCTGTCCCGCGACGCCTGGATGTGCGGCGTGCCCTACGGCGTGATCGACGTGGACCGGCTACTCACGTCGCTGACCCTCGCCCCGGGGCGGGACGGGCATCCCACGCTGGCGCTGCACGAGAAGGGGCTCGCGGCGCTCGAGTCGCTGATGTTCGCCAAATATCAGATGTATCGCAACGTGTACTGGCACCACGCGGTGCGCAGCGCCACCTCGATGTTCAAGCGCCTGGTGCGCCGCGCCATCGCCGGCGGTCGAGTGCGACCGGACGCCGTCGCGGTCGCCACCGACGACGGGCTGATCCACGAGCTGTTGCAACAGGACGTGACGGGCCTCGCCCGCAGTCTCCGCGAGCGCCGTCTCGCGAAGCGAGCGCTCGACCTCCCGGCCACCGAGCTGCCCGCCGAAACGCCCTCGTGGCCGTCCGACGACCCCGACCTGCTCGAGCGAGTGGAAGACCGGCTCGCCCGGGACCTGAGGCTCGCGCCGGGGGAGCTGTTTCTCGATTTCCCGGCCAAGACCGCGATGTTGTCGCTCGACTTGCCGCTCGTGAAGCGCGACGGCACGGTGACTCAGCTCGGAGGCGCGGAAGCGGCGGCCCATCTTGGCCTTCCGCGAGTCGCGCCCGAGCTGTACCGCTCGGCGCGGCGACTGCGCGTGTTCGTGATGGCAACCGCGCAACTCCCAGAGCGGGCGATTGTGGAGCTTGTAATGCTGCCGCGGGAGGAAGTGGCGCGGCGAGTGGAACAGGACAGCGCCCTGGTCTAGCGCGGTCGCGCGCCCGGCTGGGTGACTTGGGTGGCGTCGCCCACGGTCGCATCCACCGAATCGATCCGGATGATGATGGCCGTGATGTTGTCGAGCCCGCCATGGCGGTTTGCCTCGGTGATCAGATCGTCCACCTGCTCCTGCGGCATCCGATCTGCCGCCAGGAGCTCCGCCAGCTGGGGATCTTCGAGCATCCCCGTCAGGCCGTCCGAGGCGAGCAGGAACCGGTCGCGCGGCTTCACGGTGCCGAGGTAGACGTCTGGCATCACATCGCTGTTCGCGCCCACACAGCGGGTGATCACGTTCGAGTACGGGTGGGCGCGCGCCTGCTCGGGGGTGAGATACCCCGCGTCGACCTGCTCCTGGACGTACGAGTGATCTTTGGTGAGCTGCAACAGCTTTTGATCGCGATACAAGTAGGCGCGGCTGTCCCCCACCTGGCCGATAAGGAACCGCGTGTCGTACAGCACGAGGACGGTGACGGTGGTTCCCATACCGCGCTTGTCGTGCTCCGTGAGCGTACGCTGGAAGATGGCCCCGTTCGCGGCGCGGATCGACGTGCGCATCCGGTCCGCCACCTGGTCGTCCGAGAGACTCTTCAACGATCCGAGCTCGCGCGCCACGAAGCGGACGGCCATCTCGCTCGCCACCTCACCGGCGGCGTGCCCGCCCATGCCGTCCGCGACCACAAAGATCCCACGGTCGGGGACCATGAGAAAGTTGTCCTCATTCCCCGAGCGGATGATGCCGACGTCGGTGCGACCGGCGCAGGTGATATGCACGGGGCGTCGCTACGCCAGCAGCCGGTGGAGGAGGGCGACGAGAGCTCCACCACCCACGACCAGCGCCGCCGCACTTCCGCCGCAGCCCTTGCCCTGCTTCGGCGGTGGCTGCTGGGCTGCCGGCCGCTTGGGCCTGGGGCCGGGCCGTGAAGGCGTGGGCGCCTGCGGCCTGAGCGGCGGGGCCGCCTTGGCCCCCGGGGCCGGGGCAGCTGGGCTGGAGAGGGGGCGGCTGGGTGACGCAGGAGGCTGGGGGGGGGGAGCTGCGGGCCTGGGAGGAGCATTCAGAGCGGTCGCGTGGGGCGTCCGGAGCATCTGAGTGCCACCACCCTTCGCGATGCTCAGGGCATCGTCGCTCGGCTCGAACACGAGCTGCACGTCCCCAAGCCGTACGGTCGCGCCCGGAGCGAGCGGCGCCTCGACCTTCACCCGCTCCCCATCCACGAACGTGCCGTTGGTGGAATCGAGGTCCACGAGCACCCACACCCCTTCCCGATGCTGCAGCTTGGCGTGGCTTGTGGACACCGACGGATCGGGTACCACCAGGTCGTTGTAATCGGCTCGCCCGATATTCACCACGGGCGTCTTTACCGATAGGCGCTGACCGGCGAGCCCGCCGCTCCGCACGAGGAAGCTCGCCAGCGAGCCGCCCGTCGCAGAGCGGGGGGAAGGCGGCACGTAGGCTTCGAGGCCATGAACGGTATGTCTGAGACGATCGCCGGCGCCGGGCGCGGGCGCCGCTTGGCCCGACCCACCCACTGGCTGCGTCCCGGGAGACGGGGCTGGGGGCGCGGCCTGCGGCGGGCTAGCGGCCGGCCCCGGTGGAGGGGGGGGAGCCGCAGTGGCGGGCGCCGCGTCCGCATAGAAGCGAAACTGCTCGTCGCCTAGCCGAATCACGTCGGTCCGGGCGAGGATCCGCTGACCCTCCACGCGCTCCTCGTTCACGAACGTCCCGTTGGTACTCGTGTCGACCAGCAGATAGCCCTTTGGCGTCTGGACGATCTCGGCGTGCCGGCGCGAAACATCCTTCCCCGCTACCACGACGTCGCACCCCGCCTCGCGGCCGAACACCAGCGACGCCGCGGCGATCACGTACTCACGGCCGTCCGTGAGGCTTACGACCCGGCCGCCCGTCACGCCGATGGCCAGCGGTTTGCCACCGGCCTTGGCCGGTCCGGCGGCCGTCGCAGGTGTGAACGCCTTCACGAACTGGGTGCTTCCTGACCGCCGCTCGTCCACGAAGGTGAGCTCGTGACCGCCGACCTCGACCTTGTCGCCGTGCAGGAGGGGTGTCGGCTCGGCGCCGAGGCGGACGCCGTTGATGAGCACGTCGGCGGCGGGGGACGCTTTTCGGATGATCACCTGCCCGTCGGCCTGGCCATGGAGCAGGGCGTGCCGCGGTAGCACCGCGGCGCCGCTGAGGGAGATCGCGCAGCTGGGATCGCTGCCGAGCGTCATCTCGCCCACCGGGATGGTGAACCTCTTGCCGCCGAGTTCGAGCAGTGCCATGTGGGAGGCCGGAAGTTACGCCCGACAGTGTAACCGCGCAAGGAAACACACTTTACGCGATGTTCACCGCTTCCTCCCGCCCAACCAGCCCGCGCCTCAGCCAGTACCAAAAGAGCAGCGAGCCGGTGATCACCGTCGCGTAGCTGTTGATGAACCGCCAGATCAGCGCGTACAACGGCAGCTGCGAAGGCCCGACATAGATCTGCATCACCGCCGCGGACAGGAACTCGGCCAGCCCGGCCGAACCGGGCGTCGGTGCGAAGTAAAGGAGGAAGGTGATGAACGTCTGGAGCAGGAGGATGTCGACGAAGTTGGCGGGGATACCGAGCGTCCGCAGCGCGACGTATCCCGCGAGCAGCTTGTTGGCATGGGACGGCGCCGAGAGCAACACGGCCCAAAACAGTGCCAGCCAGCCCTTCGGGTTGCCGAACGCGACCATGCATTCATGCGCCCGGTCGATCCCTTCGCGCAGCTGCTCGATGCGAGCCGCGATCCGGTGGCTCTTGCGCTCGAGGCGGCCGGCCAGCCAATGCACGGCATCCCGCAGCCAGGCCGGGAACACCATCGCGATCAGCATCACGATGCCCAGGATTCCGAAGATCGTGAGGCTGGTGCGGAACAGACCGTAGTAGGTGATGCCCAGGATCACGTTATGCCGCTCGAGGGATTTGCCGGCACCGAGGTATATCGCGAGCGGTCCCGCGAGGGCGAAGAACACCACGGTGGCGACGAACGTCATGAAGGTGGACGTCATCGCTTCGGGGAGTCGCACGCCGGCGCGGCGCATCACCCACATCATGGTGGGCCCCGCACCGGACTGGAACGGCGTGAGGTATGCCGCCCACGCGCTCATACCCCCGGCAATGATCATGTCCTTCAGCCGGACGCCCGGGTGGACGTGCCGGGCCACCACCCACAACCGCAACCCACCGCCGATCCAGTCCATCGAGGCGAGTCCCAGCCCTACCACCAGCCATCCCCAGTGGAGGTGCAGCAGCCCGCCGGCGACCGCCTGGACGTTCTCGCCATAGACGGCGAGCACGACGATGACACCAGCCAGCGAGATGGTGGCGAAGAGTTCCAGCCCGCGGCGCAGCAGTCGTGGCGTGAGGGCGAGGGCCATTGGGGGCGAAACTAGGGGCGCTCGGGGCTCGGGGCTAGGTGCTCGGGCCCCGACGCCCGAGCCCCGATTCCTCGAACCTGAGCCCCTGTTATGTTATGGGGTTATGCCCCGCTCACCCGACCGCGTGATCATCCGCAATGCGCGGCAGCACAATCTCAAGGGGATCACCGTCGAGCTGCCGCGGTGCGCCCTCTCGGTCGTCACCGGGCCGTCAGGGTCCGGCAAGAGCTCGCTGGCGTTCGATACCCTCTACGCCGAGGGCCAACGCCGCTACATCGAGTCGCTCTCGACGTATGCCAAGCAGTTCCTCGAGCGGATGCCGAAACCGCTGGTCGACGCGATCGAGGGGATCTCTCCGGCGGTCGCCATCGAGCAGAAGAATCCGACGACGAGCAGCCGCTCGACCGTCGGGACGGCCACGGAGATCTACGATTTCCTGCGGCTCCTGTGGGCGCGCACCGGCACGCAGCACTGCGTGAAGTGCGGCAGTGTCGTGAAAGTCGACACCGTCCAGGAAGTGGTGGATGCACTGGTGAATGTAGGGGCGCAGCATGCTGCGCCCGCACCCATTCTGATGACCTTCCCCCTCCCCGCGAGTGCGCACCGGCCGGACGTCGAAGTGGCGGCGCAGCTCCGCGCGGCGGGGTTCGTGCGGGCCCAGCTCGACGGCGTCCTGGCTCGTCTCGACCCGCCCGATGCCGAGCACCGGGTGCGCGAGGCGCAGGAAGTCCTCGTGGTAGTGGACCGCCTCCCGGCTTCCGATGCGACGCGGGGGCGACTCGCCGACGCAGTCGCCACCGCCTTCAACGAAGGCGAGGGCGTGGCCGTCGCGCTCGACAACGGCGACCGCCGTCGCTTCTCGGCCCATCCCACGTGCTCGAACTGCGGCACGGCCGCGCCCGCGCTCACGCCGATCCTGTTTTCCTTCAACAACCCGCGGGGTGCTTGCCCCGGGTGCAACGGCTTCGGCGCCGTCCTGGAGTACGACGAATCGCTCATCGTGCCCCAACCCCGGAAGAGCCTCGCGCAGGGCGCGCTCGATCCGTGGACCAAGCCACGCTATGAGGGCCGCCGTCGCATCCTGCGCGAGACCGCGCGGGCCAAGGGCATCCCGCTCGATGCGCCCTGGGAAGACCTGACGGGTAAAGCCCGACATTTCATGCTCAACGGCGCCGGCGGTCGATTCCTCGGTATGCTGCCGTTCCTGCAGCGCCTCGAGGCGAAACGGTACAAGCAGTACATCCGCGTCTTCCTGCGGCAGTACCAGCTGGCGAAAGTCTGTCCCGCCTGCGGCGGCGCGCGGCTCAAGCCCGAGGCGCTCGCGGTGCGCGTGGGCGGCCGGACGATCGCGGACGTCGCCGCGCTCTCGGCCGGCGCCCTGCGCGACTGGATCGGGACGCTCGAGCTGACACCGTTCCAGCGCGCGGTGGCGGTGCACATCCTGGCGGAGCTCGCGGCACGAGTCTCGTTCGTGAACGACGTGGGGCTGGGCTACCTCACCCTCGACCGGCTGACGCGCACGCTGTCGGGGGGCGAGGCGCAGCGGATCGCGCTCTCCAACGCCCTGGGCTCACACCTCGTCGACACGCTGTACGTGCTGGACGAGCCGACCATCGGCCTGCATCCCGCGGATACCGGCCGGCTGCTCGGCCTGTTGCGGCGGCTGGCCGATGGCGGCAACACCGTCGTGGTGGTCGAGCACGACCCTGCCGCCATGCGCGCCGCCGACTGGATGGTGGAGTTGGGCCCTGCGAGCGGCGAGGCGGGCGGCGAGCTCGTGTACCAGGGACCGGCCGCCGGGGTGCGAGCGGCGGGGACGCTCACCGGCCAGTACCTGTCGGGAGAGAAGTGTATCGGGGTGCCGTCGGCGCGCCGTCCGGCGCGGCGCTGGCTCGAGGTGAAAGGCGCCCGCCTGCACAACCTCCGGGGCGTCGACACGCGCATTCCGCTGGGCACCCTCACTGCGGTGACGGGTGTGTCGGGGTCCGGCAAGTCGACCCTGGTGCACGACGTGCTGTTCCGGCAGCTCGAGTCGCGGCTCACGGGCACGCACGGCGCGAAGCAGCATCTCGGCGAGCCGGTGGGCGAGGTGCGAGCGCTCGCCGGCTGGGAAGCGATCAGCGACGTGGTGCTCGTGGAC
>DASQAM010000099.1:0-1839 GCA_035635735.1 Gemmatimonadales bacterium
CATGGTCGCGAGCGATGGCATCTCTCCGCACGGTCATCCGCGGCTCGCGGGCACGCACGCCCGGGTCTTGGGACGCTACGCGCGCGACTCCGGCGCGCTGAGCCTGCCCGATGCGGTGCGCAAGATGACCCTGCTCCCGGCCCAGCGACTCGAGCGCGTGGTGCCGGCCATGCGCGCCAAGGGCCGCATCCAAGTCGGGGCGGATGCCGACCTCACCGTGTTTGACCCCGGGCGCGTGATCGATCGGGCCACGTACGAGCGCCCGGCGCAGTTCTCAGACGGGATCGTGGATGTGCTGGTGAACGGCGTGTTGGTGGTGCGGAACGGCGCGTCGGTGGCGGTCTATCCGGGAAGGCCGATCCGGCGCGGGCCCTGAATCAGTCGCGAATCCGCACCGCCATCACGCCCAACAAAGTTCCGTCTGCCGCCCGCGCGCGCTGCGGATAGGTCGGCCCCGTCCTTGGCGATCACTCGCCACGCGACAATCCCTGAGGGCCCGAGCAGTTCGAGGCGCATGCCCGGGCGCGCCTTGGTGATGTTGATCGAGCGCACGCGATAGGAAACGCCCACGCGCAGCTCGAGCGGCGCCGGCGACAGCCGGCCGTTTAAGAGCACCGACCGCAGCTCGGCGGCGGAGTCCGAGGGCGAGGAGACCAATACAATCAGGTCGGTCACGGGATCGTACCGCTGGCTGGACGTCGCGCCTTCCCGCACGATACCTTCTCGTCCATGCCGCACCCCAAGTTCCCCAACCTCACCGTGCTCGATCACCCGCTGATCCAGCACAAACTCTCGATCCTGCGGGACAAGAACACCACCACGAAGGATTTCAAGCAGCTGGTGAACGAAATCGCCATGCTCATGGCGTACGAGGTGACGAAGGACCTTCCGCTCGAGACAGCGGAGGTGGAAACCCCGCTCGAGCGGATGCGGGGCGTCCGGGTGGCGGGGAAGAAGCTCGCGCTCGTGCCGATCCTGCGCGCCGGACTCGGCATGGTCGAGGGCATCGCGCAGCTCATCCCCTCGGCGCGGGTGGGCCACATCGGCATCTACCGCGAGCACGACACCCTCGAGCCGGTGGACTACTACTTCAAGATTCCCTCCGGCGAGGACGCGCGCGATTTCTTTGTGCTCGATCCCATGCTCGCGACGGGCGGCTCAGCGGCGGACGCCGTGAGCGCGCTCAAGCACGCCGGCGCCCAGCGCATCCGCTTCCTCTGCCTGGTCGCGGCGCCCGAAGGCGTAAGTCGCATGCTCGAGACCCACCCCGACGTCCCCGTCTTCGCCGCCGCGCTGGACCGCGAGCTCAACGACCACGGCTACATCCTGCCCGGGCTGGGGGACGCCGGCGATCGGCTGTTCGGCACCCGGTAGGACGCTGTCGACTAGTTGACAGTTTACGTCACATTACTAGATTATGACGTAATTCGTCATATCTGTTAAATGTGACATAAAATGTCCAAGACCTACATCGCCCTCATCGCCGACGCGATCGCCTCCCGCGAGCTCCCCGCGGCCACCCGCGCCCGTCTGCAGGCCGATGCGCGCGCCGCCGTGAAGGACCTGAACCGGCGCTACCGCCGCGTCCTCGCCGCTCGTTTCGCCGTCACCCTGGGCGACGAGCTGCAGTGCCTGCTCCCCACGCCCCAGCCGGTGTGGCAGCTCGCGCACGACCTGCGGGCCCGTCTTCCTACCGTCGATTGGGTCGTGGCCTGCGGCCGGGGACCGATCACCACGCCGCTGGCACCCACGGCCCCCGAGATGGACGGTCCCTGCTTTCACGAGGCCCGGGCCGCAATGGACCGCGCCAAGCGGCAGCGCCAGGTGTTTGCGTTTGGC
>DASQAM010000100.1:0-7960 GCA_035635735.1 Gemmatimonadales bacterium
TCACCTCGGCGAGCGCCGCGGCGCCCGCGAACCGGCCGACGTCGCCGGCCAAGTCGCGCCGCAGGTTCACGAGGTCGAAGGCGCCGAGCGTGTGCAGCTCGCGCGTCTCGCGGAAGTAGAGCTGGGCCACGCCCTCGCTCAAGAGCTCGAGCCCCGCGCCGAAGCGGCTCTTCGGCCGCAGCGCACCCTTGGCGATGGCGCTCTGCACCCCCAGGTCCCGCGTGGCGAGCCGCACGACCTTGGACGTCTCGCTGTAGCGGTACGTCTGGAGCACCACGGCGGGGGTGGTGACGAGGCTCATGGCTACTCCGTCGCCGCCACCGCGGCGGTCGTCGGACAGATCCCGACCGTCACGGTGTGGATCTCGCGGTAATCGGGCGGCGCTGTCAGAACATGCACCATGCCGGGCCCGTTGCATCCACCGGGCCCGACCGCGTACACGCGACCGCGGAGGTCGATCGCGAGACCGTTGATGCCGCTGCCACCTGGCTTGATGCCGTTGCCAGGCGCACGCGTCACGGCGCGGATGGACGTGTTTACCTCGAGGATGCCCTCCCTGTCCGACGCGATCAGCAGACGGCTCCCAGTGGGATGAAACACCACCGCCCCCGGTGACTCACCCAGCCCGTTGAGGACGGCGACCTCGGTGCGGCGTTTGGGATCGACAATGGAAAGCTTGCCATCCGCTGCTCCCGACCTGCCGGCGGCCACCACGTACAGCAAGCTGTCATCCCCCACAACGGCGAAGCGGGCGGCCAAGCCGGTGAGCGGAATCGAATCCGGGGTCCTGACCCCGCAACACTCGAATGACGTCAGCCAGCTCGGCCCCGCCGGGATACCACCCACGAGATTGCTGTTGACGACGAACACGCGGCTGCCGACCAACACGACCGCTCGGGGGAAGACGCCGGCCGCAACGCTCGTCGTCTCGCCGGTGAAGTAGTTGAGCCGGGTAACGGAGTTGAGGGCGCGATTGGCGATCCACGCGATCGAGTCGTCCTGGATGGCGACACCGTCGGGTTCCGACCCGGCACGGAGGGGCAGCACGTAATCAGGCCGCGCACACAGCGCGACAGGATCAGGCGGGCACGTAACAAGCAGACTCACGCCTACGGCGCTGGCCTGCTCGAGGGTGACCACGAAGGTCCCGCCTCCCCCGGCGATCGCACTGGGGCCCGCTGTGGTGCCCGGCCAGGACCGCGTCGTCACGCTGAAATCCGTGGCGGAGACAAGCGACAGGTCGGACGCATTGATGACGCCGATCACCTGCCCCGCCGAGCTGGTCTTCTCGAGCGCGTCGCTGCAGCCGGTCGCCAGGGTGAGCGCCAGGAAGGCGAGTCGTCTCATCGGGAAGGTGTCTCCACAAGGTCACAATATACGAAGCGGCCGTCACGCACGACGACCCGGCCTCGCTCGTGCCGCACGGGCTCGCGCAGCCCCGGCCCTGCGTACACGAAGGTGTGGAACTCGCCGTTCTCCCCGCACGGATCAACGCCTGACGGGAGGTCGTGGAGCAGGTCGGCGTCGAACTCCCGGCCCGCGAACTCGCCCGCGAGCTGGGCGGCGTCCACGCACACGAGCACGGCGCGGTACCCCAGCCGAACGAAGTCGTAGGCCAGCGCGCGGGTATCGCGCGACCAGAGCGGAAAGAGGCCCCGCATGCCGATCCGCGCCAGCGCACGCTCCCGATAAGCCCGAATGTCCGCGAGAAACAGGTCTCCGAAAACGACGGTGTCGAGCCCCGGGACCCGGGTCCGGAGCGTCGCGAGAGCGGCGCCCATGTTCGTTTCGTACTCGTCGTTCGATGCGCCCGGCGAGATCAGAACCTCCTCGAGCGGCAGGCCGAGGGATTCGGCCTGCCGCCGGAGCAGCGCGCGGCGAACCCCGTGCATGCTGATCCGGTCGTATTCGGTCGTCACCGTGGTGAGGAGCGCCGCCACTCGGTAACGCCCGTCGCCTTGAATCTCCCGCAACGCGAGCGCGCTGTCCTTGCCGCCGCTCCAGGCCATGAGGACGGGCTGTGCCTGCGCCGCCACGTTCAGAGAGCGGCTGCCTTCCTGTATCCGCGGCTAAAGCCGCGACTCGGCAGGTACCGCTGAAGCGGCAATGCGAGCGTCAGTTGACTGACAGGTGCCGAGCCGCGAGTTGACTCGCGCCAACGCCCCTCGAGCGGACGTTTCGCCGTTTCGGCTACACCCACACCGCCGCTCTGCCTTCGAGCGATGCGCCCGGAAAGATATCGGGATGGAGCAGCGCAGCCAGCAGCTCCACGCCGTCCGCGACGCGCGGCCCCGGACGGCTGAAGTGCGCCGTGGCGTCAACGGCGTAGGCGCGCCTGGAGCGGATAGCCCGTGGCGCCACGGCACAGAGCGACGCGCCGTAGCGACGTGCGTCGACGCGCGCCGCGGCGAGAGCGAAGCCGCAGGGCATTACGAGCAGGACGTCCGGGTCCAGGCCGGCCAGATCCTCCCACGCAACGGGACACGAAGGTCGCCCCGCGACTCCGCGGAGCACGTTCCCGCCGGCCAGCGCGACCATCTCCGGCACCCAGTGCCCCGGCACGAACGGCGGATCGAGCCACTCGAGTGCCAGGACGCGCGGCTCGGGCTGGTCCTCGATGCGCGCGCGCACGGACGCGATACGCCGCTCGATCTCGAGCACACATCGATCCGCGCGCTCCGGCACGCCGCCGGCGCGCCCCACCAGGCGAATCGTCTCGAGGACGCCCGCCACGTCGTGGGCATCGAGTGCCAGGACCGTCGGGCAGGAGTCGAGGCCGGCGGCGGCGGTCTCCGCGTCGCGCGTGGGCACCGCACAGACCTCACACACTCCCTGCGTGAGCAGCAGATCGGGCCGGACAGCGGCCAGCCGCGCCCTATCGAGCTCGTAGACGCTGCCGAACTCGCGCAGCGCCTGCCGTACGGCGACGTCGATCTCGCCGCTCGAGCGCCCCTCGAGCAGGAAGCGCGGGCGGGTGAGGCGTGGCTTGCTCCGGATCGCTGTGGGATGATCGCAGGAATGTGAGACACCGACGAGCTGGTGCTCCAGCCCGAGCGCACAGACAATCTCCGTCGCACTAGGGAGGAGCGACGCGATGCGCTCGGCGGGGCTCATCGGCCGCTGAAGCGAAGCTCTCCACCCACGAAGATCGTGCGCCGTCGCGCCGGGAAGTTCTTCACCTCCTCGTACGGGTGATCGAACAGGTTCTCGACGCGCCCGGAAATCGCGACGCCGGGGGCGCCACCCCGCGGCGAGACCACGTCGAGCGCCGCGGCGCAGTCCACGCGCACGTACGACGGGAGCGGCACGCGCGGCGAGGAGGGGATCGAGAAGTCCCGATCCTCTCGCTCTCCCACGTAGGCCATGGCAAGCGATATGGTGCCCCGGTGGGCCGGGCCATAGGCGAAATCGAGCCAGGCGGAGTGTTTGGGGCGGCGGACCAGCGGCTGTCCCGCCGCGAGCAGGGCGCCGGAGGACGAATCGAAGCCCGAGCGGGTTACTGTGGCCGACAGGTAGGTGTAACTCGCCGCGATCGTGAACCGGCCTTCCGGCATGAGCCGTGTGCTCAGCTCGACGCCGTCCGCCGAGGCGCGCGCCACGTTGCTGTAGTTGGGCTCGCCCGCGGGCGGGTTCGCGTCGTAATCGATCATGTCCACGAACCGCTGGCCGAAGTACGTAGCACGGAGCACCGCACGCCCCGGCGAGCGATACTCGAGCCCGGCCTCCCAGCTGCGGGAATGCTCGGGTCGCAGGTCCGGATTCCCGTGTACGAATCCGGTGGCGAAATTCTCGAAAAAACTCGGCTCTTTGAATCCCGTGCCGACGGAGGCAATAGCCCGGACTTCCCCGGCGAGCCGGGCGGAAACGCCCGCGCGATAGGTCGCATACGTGCCGAACCGCTCGTTGTCCTCGAGCCGGGCGCCGATGGTGATGTGCACCGGTCGCTCGGGGCTCGAGACGCCCTGCAGATAGATCGCGCCGGTGGTCCGCGACCGCGACCCGTCGAGTGTCGTCCCGGCCATCGCCTCACGCTCGAGTGCCGTGCCGACGGTCAGCACGTTACCCGGGACCAGACGCAAGTTGGCCCGGGCGTCCAGGCCGGTGCGCGTGATCCAGTCTGAACTCGCGTAGGGGAACGTCGTAGAGTCGGCGGGCCCGTTTTTTCCGATGGCGTACTGGTAGTTGGCCCGATGCCAGGCGGCCGTGAGGCGACCTTCGACGCGGTCCGAGAATGTGTGCCCGAGGTCGAAGCCGAGTGACGGACCGCGCTCCAGCTGGTGCTGGTTGTTGCTCACCACGAAGCCGCGGTAGTCCCTCGGAAAGTGATACAAGGCGTCGCCATAGCGGATCGAAAGCGCGGCACCAGTGCGCGCGTCGGGCTGAAAGCGCGCGCGAGCGCTGAAGACCCCGTTGCGGAACTGATTGTTGATCGAGTCGAGACCGTCGCTCGAAAAGCGCGAGACGCTCAGGGCGTAGCTCGCGCGCCCGTCTCCCCCGGAGATGCTCGCGTCGAGCGCCCCGCTGCCGTACGTCCCACCGCTCGCAGTCAGGTTGGCTTGCGCCGGACCCCGGCCTTCTCGTGTAAAGATTTGCACCACACCCGCCACGGCGTCGGACCCGTAGAGCACGCTCGCCGGCCCGCGAACGACCTCGATCCGCTCGACGTTGTCGGTGGTGAGGTTGGCGAAATCGAAGGCCCCGCCGGGCGCATTCTGCGGTATGCCGTCGATCAAGACCTTCACGTAATTGCTCTGGCCGCCGCGCAGGAAGAGCGACGTCTGACTTCCGTAGGCGTTGGTCGTGACGACGCTCGCCGCGGGAACGCTCCGCAATGCCTCGGCGACGGTGAGAATACCCCGGTCGCGCAGCTCCGTCCCGCGAATCACCGTCACAGCGACGGGCACGGCGTCGGCGGGAGTCGGAATCCGGGTCGCGGTGACCACGACGGGGTTCAGCTCCACGGTGTCGGTCGGCGCCTGGCCGGCCAGTGTCACCGGCAGCACGAGGAACGGAAGCGCACGCACGGCGAGTCTCATGTCGGGTCCTTTCGCTGTCGTAAGGGGATCATCTGCGGGCGACCGTCGAACGGCTCGATCGCGACTGGCCAGGAGAACACCCGCTCGACGGTTTCTCGCGTCAGCACGTCCCCAGGCGCCCCACGGGCGACCGCCCGGCCCTCGGCGAGGATCAACACCTGGTCGACGAAGCGCGCCGCGAGGTTGACGTGGTGGGTGATCATGATCGCCGCAAGCCCGTGCCGGTCCACGAGGGCGCGCACCAGCTCGAACAGCTCCATCTCGTGCCGCAGGTCGAGCGATGCCGTAGGCTCGTCGAGCACGAGGAGTCGGGGCTCCTGTGCGAGCGCGCGCGCGAGGCGCACCCGCTGGTACTCACCGCCGGAAAGCGTCCACAGCCAGCGGTCAGCCAGAACCACTGCGTCGCACGCGACCAGGGCCTGCTCGACCGCCGCGCGGTCCGCCGCCCGCACGCCGCCGAAGAGCGACAGGTGCGGGTATCGGCCCAGGAGGACCGTCTCGTGCACCCGCTGCGGGAACAGGTTCTCCTCACGCTGCGGCACCACGCCTACCGCGCGCGCGAGCTCGCGGCGGGACCAGTCGCCCGCCGGGCGGCCGAGGACCTCGGCACGCCCTCGTACCGGTCGGACGAGGCCAAGAAGTGCCCGCAACAGGGTGGTCTTGCCGCTGCCGTTGGGCCCGAGCAGGGCGTGAAATTCGCCCGAGCGCACATCGAGTGAGACGTCCACGAGCGCGTCGCGCCGGGCGCCCGCATAGCGGCACGTGAGATCGCCGACGGCGACGATCAACTCACGGTCCATCGGCGGAGCAGGAAGGCGAACAATGGGACGCCCAGCAGCGCGGTCACGATGCCCACCGGCAGCTCGCGCGGCGCCACGACGGTGCGCGCCAGCGTGTCCGCCGCGGCGAGGAGGACCCCGCCGGCGAGGAACGCGGTCGGGAACAGGGTGCGATGCAGCCGGCCCCAGAGGAGACGACAGACGTGCGGCACGATCAGCCCGACAAAGCCGATCACGCCCGCCACGGCGACCGCAGCGGCGGTCAAGAGCGACGCGGACAGGTAGACGAGCCGCTTGAGACGCCGCACGTCCGCGCCGAGGTACTGCGCGGGCTCGTCGCCGAGCGCCAGCAGATCGAGTGGCCGCGCGGCCGCGAAGAGGACGACGAGCGGCAGCGGTGTGTAGACCAGAATCACCAACACCGTGGTCCACGACGCCCCTGAGAACCCGCCCCACAGCCACAGGAACGCGTTGCGCAGCTCCGTCGCTTCAGCGAGCGAGACGAGCGCGGTCGTGATCGCCGCGGCGAAGGCGCCGACCGCCACGCCGCCCAGGAGCAAGATCCGCGGGTCCAGCTCGGCCCCGCCCATCAGCCCGAGGCGATACACCAACGCCATCGCACCCACCGCCCCGACGAATGCCGCGAGCGGCAGGGCCCAGGGGCCCGGGAGATGGAAGGCGATGGCGACAACCGCACCCAGCCCGGCGCCACCCGAGAGACCGAGCAGGAACGGGTCTGCGAGTGGATTCCGGACCAGCGCCTGGAGTCCGACGCCCGAGACGCCGAGCGCACCGCCCACGAGAAAGGCGAGCAGCGCACGCGGCAACCTGAGCTGCCAGAGGATTGGCGAGCCCAAGAGGTCGCCAAACGGCACGTTGGCTGGCCCGAGGAGCAGGGCCGCCGCGAGCGTCGCGAAAACCGCGAGCGCGAGCAGGAGGTACTTCACGGCGCCGCCCCGAGGCGCCGCCGGAGCTCGCGAATCGCCTCCGCGGCGCGCGGCCCGGGTCGACCGAAGAGCTGCCCCGGCAGAAAGAGGAACCGGCCGTTACGCACTGCGCGCACGACGCGCCACTCGGGACGCATGGCGTACCGGGGCGGCACAGCGCTGTCCGACAGCAGCGCCACGAAATCCGGGTCGCGGGCGGCGATCGTTTCGATCGAGACCTGGGCCGAGGGCGCGCCGACGTCATGAAACACGTTGCGCGCCCCAGCCAGCGCCGCGAGGCGGTCGAGGTAGCTCCCCGCACCGATGACGATCGGTGGGTTGTCCCACACGATGAGGGCGAGGGATTGGGTGCTCGGGGCTGGAGGCTGGGAGGCCAGGCTGTCCATGACGTGAGCCAGTGAATCGGCGGCGCGGGAGTGGCCGGTGAGCACCCCGAGGCGCCGGGCCGCGGGACCGAGCTGCTCGAGCAGGTTGAGATCGAGCAGCACTGTCCGGATGCCGAGCCGCTCGAGCTGTTCGGCGGCGGTCACGTTCGGACCGGCCCGGTAGAGCACGACGAGATCCGGCCGCCGGGCGGCGACCGCCTCGACGCTGGGCGGCATGCCGTCGCCGACGCTCGGCACGGCGAGCGCGGCCGGCGGGTAGTCGCACCAGGTGGTCCGACCCACGAGCCGGTCGCCCGCGCCGATCGCAAAGAGGATCTCGGTGAATGAGGGAAGGAGCGACACGATGCGCCGGGCGGGCGCGGCGAGCGTCACCCGACGACCCGCGTCGTCGGTGACGGCGATGCCGCCCTTGACGGGGACGTGTTCTCCCCGCGCGCAGGCCGTGATGGTCAGCGCGACAAAGCCCGCGAGGTGGGTCCGCTGCATCCAGCGGCGCATAACGAAAACGCCCACCCCCGACGGAGCGGAGATGGGCTAGCGCCTGCGCCTTGTGCGCAGCGCCACCATCCCTCCCGCGAGGGATCTGCAGGTGGCGCGAACGGAGAACGTCTCCTGGCTTCGGGCGGACGGCTCGCCTTCCCGAGTGAACGACACCCAGTGGCGTGTGAGCCGCTACGACGTGCCCGTCACAGTGGCGGGGCCGCGCCGGACTTGCACCGGCTTCCGTGAATCCCCGTTCGCTTGTAACGACGACAGCTAGTCTATCGCGGTTTCCTGCGCAGCGCAACCACGAAGGCGACGGCGAGCACCAC
>DASQAM010000101.1:0-8567 GCA_035635735.1 Gemmatimonadales bacterium
GCAAACGAGCGCCCGAGCGGCGAATCGAGCAGGATCGCGGTGATGGGAATCATCAGGGCCACGAGCAACACGACGACCAAGACCCACATGGAAGGATTCTACGAAGCGCCCGCCCAGCGCGCCACCTCCTGCTCCAGCGCGTCTACCAGGCCGGGCCCGTAGCGAATGAGGAACGACGGGAGGGTGAGCACGCGCTCCTGCGGCTGTCCCGCTGGATAGACCGCCGCGCGGGCGCGGGCGATCTGACGCACCAGCGTCTCGCCCTCGAGCCGTTTGAGGCTCGCCACGAGCTTCTTCTCGATCGTCTGGGCGCCGGCGAGGGCCGCGTTGCGGGCGGACTCGACCGTCCGCTCGAGCGTCGGGTCGATCTTCACGACGGACTCGAGTAACCGGCCGTACTGCTCTTCGATACCGCTGCGCAGCGTCGCGAGCGTGGCCACGGTCTCGGGCGACAGCTCGTGACGGACGAGGCGGGCCTCGAGCTCGCCCGGCTTGCCATCGAACGCCGCGAGATCGATCCTGTGGCGCTCCATCAGTTTCTCGACGCGGCCCTCCACGATCACCCCGGACCAGCGCGGCACCGGAGGCTGACGTGTGACGCCGAGCGCATCGTACAGCGGCACGGCGTCCTGGAGGTACTGGAGCTCCGCCGGGCCCGCCGCGTAGGCCACCGTGGGGAGTAACGCCGCCTCCACCACGGGTCGCAGCAGTACGTTGGGCGAGAGGCGGTCCGGTGCCTCGACGGCGATGCGCTCGAGCTGCGCGCGGGAAAACCGCTCCCCGCTGCGGCGCGTCACAAAGGCCTCGCCCTCGCGCTGCAGCCGGTCTCGCCCCTGGCGGGCCTCCACCAACACCGGCGTGTATCCGTCCGAGAGGGTCAGGTCGAGCCCTTTGAGCACCCAGGGGGCGGCCACCCGTTTGGCGCTCGCGTCGTACGCGCGCAGCACGACGAGCCCGCGCGGCCCGAGCACACTGTCCAGCGCTCCGGCGAACGCGTCGGCCAGGGTAGCCTCGGGGCGGTACCAGCGCTCGATCCAGGCGATCACGCCGCTCTTGAATTCGGTCTCCGGCGTACCGTCCCGGAGCTGCGCGAGCGCCGCGACGATCTCCGGACCACAGGGCTCGCGTGCCACCGGGACGAGCGGTGCATCCGCCGCGCGCTCGCGCAGTACGATCTGTACGAGGTCACCGCTGGCGTTCAAGAACCACGTGTGGTTGGCCTCGGCGAAGTCATGGTCGTCCCCGGCAACCCAGAATACCGGCACGACCGGCACTCGCCGCTCCCGCTCGAGCCACCGCGCCAGCGCAATGGCTGACAGCGCCTTGTAGACGGTGTAGAGTGGCCCCGTGAAAAGCCCCGGCTGCTGGCCAGTCGTGATGACCAGGACCTCGCCCGCAGCGAGCCGATCGCGCGCCGGCCCCGGGAGCGCGGCCGCCACCACGTCCGGCGCCACTCGCCGAGGGGCGATGCGTGGCTCGGGCAGCGCCAGGGGCGCGATCGGCGTCGCGACGATCTTGGGTATCACTCGTCTTCTCCGAACACGTCCGCTTGAAACGTGAAGACTTCCGTTCCCGGTTCCCGCCACCCCTCCGGTGGCAGTCCGGCCTTGCGGCAGGCCGCCGCGAGAAACGCTTCGGGCCCCCAATGATACTCGTGCGCCACTTGGGGGAGGAGCAGGCCCGCGAGCCGTTCGCGTCGCACCATCAAGCCGTCCCGACCGACCACGACGCGCATCGCGTCTACGGGCGCGGGGAGCCGCGTGGGCTCGGATAGCACGGAGATCTCGAGGGCGAGGGAGCCCAGCTCCTCGCGCGTGACGGGGACGAAGCGCGGATCATCCCGCGCGGCCGCCACCGCCATTTCCTGCACGACGGCGCCGAGCTCGCGATCGGCCGCGATGTGGCCGATGCAGCCACGCAGCGCCCCGCGCTCGGTGAGGGTCACGAACGCCCCGCGCTTCAGCGCAGCACCGGGCACGCCGCCCACCGGCGGGAGGGGTCGGTCCTCGAGGTGCGCTTGCAGCGTCGCCCGCGCCAGGCCCAGGAGCGCGGCCCGGTCCGCCGGTGTCAGCTCAGGATCCGCGATGGTAGGGTTCCCCCCGGCGGATAGTGTACGCGCGGTACAGCTGCTCGCACACGATCACCCGGGCCAGCTCGTGCGGGAACGTCAGCCGGGAGAGGCTCCAGGTGCGCTCGGCGGTCTGCAACACGGCGGCGGGGAGCGCCTCCGCGCCGCCGATCGCGAAGGCCACGTCCCGGCCGTCCAGCTCCCAGCGCGCCGTCCAATCGGCGAGCTGTTCGGACGACCACTGCTCTCCGGCCTCGGACAGCGCGACGAGGCGCGATCCCTCGGGCACCCCCTCGAGGATTCGCGCCTCGTCCTTCACTTCCCGTTCCTCGACCCGCGTATAGCGGCGCAGGCGCTCGAGGTATCCGTCACAGGCCGCGCGGAGCGCCGCGTCCCGCACGCGGCCCACCGCGACGACGCGATAGCGCATCAGGCATACATCCCACGCAGCCGATGCATCGCTGCCACCCGATCGACCGCGACGATGTAAGAAGCGATGCGGGTGTTGACCTTGTACTTCTCCGCGGTGGCCGCGACCTCGTTGAACGCGCGCACCATGATGCTCTCGAGGCGCCGGTTCACGGTGTCCTCGTCCCAGAAGTAGCCGCCGCGGTCCTGTACCCACTCGAAGTAGCTCACGGTCACGCCGCCCGCGTTCGCGAGAATGTCGGGAATGACGAAAATGCCCTTCTTCTCGAGGATCTCGTCGGCCGCCGCCGTCGTAGGGCCATTCGCCCCTTCGCAGATGATCTTCGCCTTTATCTGCGGGGCGTTCTTGCGGGTGATGACGTTCTCGGTGGCAGCGGGCACGAGCACGTCACATTCCACTGTGAGCAGTGCCTCCTTGCTGATCGGCTCGCCCTTGGGATAACCGGCGAGCTGGTGATGCTCCTTGACCCACTTGAGCATGTCCGGGATGTCGAGCCCCCGCGGGTTGTGCACCGCACCCGATTTGTCCGACACGGCGACGATGATCGCACCTTCCTTGGCCATCAGGTCCGCCGCCACGGAGCCCACATTCCCGAACCCTTGCACCGCCACGCGCGCGCCTTTGAGACTCATGCCCAGCTTGGCCAATGCCTCCCGGGTCACGAACATGCACCCCCGCCCCGTTGCTTCCCGCCGCCCCAGCGAGCCCCCCATCTCCACCGGCTTGCCCGTCACCACCGCAGTCACCGTATGCCGGTGATGCATGGAGTACGTGTCCATGATCCACGCCATCACGCGCTCGTTGGTGTTGACGTCCGGGGCCGGCACGTCCGAGTCGGGGCCGAGGACTTCGATGATGCTCGCGGTGTAGCGGCGCGTCACCCGCTCGAGCTCGGCCATCGACATGGTGGTGGGATCGCACACGACCCCGCCCTTCGACCCTCCGAACGGGATGTTCACGAGCGCGCACTTCCACGTCATCCACGCTGCGAGCGCCTTCACTTCCTCGAGCGTGACGTTGAGATCGAACCGGATACCGCCCTTGGCCGGCCCGCGGGACGTGTTGTACAGCACCCGATAGCCCGTGTACACGTCCAGCTCGCCCGAATCGCGCAGCACGGGCAGGGACACGATGATCTGTTTTTCGGGGTTGCGGAGGACCTTGTAGAGGCCCGGATCGAGGTTCAAGAGCTGCGCCGCGTGATCGAAGCGCTCCATCATCGCCTCGAACGGGTTCTCCTCCGCGAGGAATGTCTCCTTATCGGGCCGGATGCCGAGATGACCTTGGGGCTGGATGGCAGGTTCGCTCATGGCGCTCGCTGGTACGTCGGGTCTCAGGGACGCCGGGCGGAAGCGAGCACGGCGTCAACCGCCTGCTCGAGCGCCCGGCCGTTGCGTTCCCACTGGACGGCAAGCACCGCAACGAGGGGCTCGGCCGCACTCCCGGGCCACTGTCGCCGGAGCTTCACGGCGTCCTTTTCAGTGACTACAACATAATCCCCTCCGGTGGCGGCCCGCACGAGCCGCTCCAGATCTGCCTGGCGATACGCGTGATGGTCTTGGTACGCCACGAGTTGCACGCTCGCGCTGGCGGTCGCGAGCTGTTGCGCGAAGCTCTCCGGGTCGGCGATCCCTGCAGCCGCCACCACGCGCCGTCCGGCGAGCACGCCCAGCTCCTGGCGCGTTCCGGACCGCATCCCCTCGAGATGACTGATCACGAGCCGTACCGTACAGATCGGCGGCCCCCCCGGCCCGCCCGGCCCCGCCCGAACAAGCCCCTCGGCCAGGGCGCTCGCCGCGTCCACCGACGCGCTTTTCCGGGTCACGACGATCAGATCCGCCCGGTCCAAGGCATCCCGCCCCTCGCGCCACGGCCCCGCCGGTAATGGCCACGGCGATCCCGCGGCGCTCTCCGTGCTGACGACCGCGATGTTCAAGTCCCGCCCCACTCCCAGCAGCTGGTAGGCGTCGTCCAAGACGAGTACCTCAGCGCCCTGGGCGCGCGCGGCGACTGCGCCGGCCACCCGATCGGGGTTCGCCACCACGACGGCTTGTGGCACGAGTCGCCGGTGAACCAGGGGCTCGTCTCCACCATAGCCGCGCAGCAGGATGCCGGGCGTGCGGCCATGCGCCGCACAGTAGCCCGCGATCCAGGCCGCAAGGGGCGTTTTGCCGGTACCGCCGACGGACAGATTCCCGACCGCGATTGTCGGCAGGGGGAGCCGCACGGCGTCGGCGCGCGCCCGGGCTGCGCGCAGTTTCATGACGGCCCAGTACGCGCCGGCGAGGGGGATGAGCGGCACGCGTGCCACGCGGGCGGCCGCCGACGCGCCCCAGAGCCAGTGTGCGACCCGCGCCGCGCTCACCCGTTCCCCCCGTACGTCACGGCGCGCAGCGCCCGTTCCGCCACGGTGATCCCGCGGCGCAACGCCTCTTTTCCCTCTTCCAGGCCGAAGGGCGCGCTGTACACGACGTCCACCCTGGCGAACGGTCGCGGCAGGCAGAACCGATCCCAGGACTCGATCCACCAGGCCGACGAGGCCCGCGCGCCCGCGGCGATCACCAACGCGTTGGCGTGTTGCGCCGCGGCCAGGGCGCCCGGCTTCATTCGCTCCGCCGGACCGCGCGGGCCGTCGGGCGTGAGGGCGACCTCCCCGCCCTGTCGCAGATAGCGCACCAGCCCCAGCAGACCCACCTCCCCGCCGCGCCGTGACGACCCGCGCACGACCCGATACCCCCAGCGCTCGGACAGCTCGGCCAAGTAGCTACCGTCGCGATGACGGCTGATCAGCAGGGCCATGCGCTCGTGGCGCCGGTGATACAGCAGCGGGAGGATGCGACTGTGCCACAGGACATAGACCACCGGCCGGCCGCTCGCGCGGGCCGCGGTCACGTGCTCCCACCCCTGGACACGGTAACGCCAGGTTGCCGCGAGCAAGCGTACCAGTCCCGCCACGAGCGCCGTCACCAGGGGCCCGGCCCGGCCGAGGTTCACCCCGCCAGCTCCAGGGCGAGCCCGGCCACGCGGTCAGCCGCACCCGGCGGCCCCAGCCGCTGTCGCACGAGGCCCAGTCCCTCCCGCTGGCGGCGGGCGGCGTCGCTGTGGGGATCGAGCAACGGCAGCACGGCATTCGCCAGGGCGGCGGGGGTGACCGCGCCCTGGAGCAGCTCGGGACTCACCTCTCGACCCGCGATCAAGTTCACCAGACCCACGTGGGGCACCTGCAACATGCGGATGGCGATGGCGAACGAAACGGGGTTGAGCCGGTACGCGATGACCATGGGCAGGTCGGCGAGCGCAGCCTCGAGGGTGGTCGTGCCCGACTTGCAGAGGCCGGCATCGGCGGCCGCGAACACGGCCAGGGGATCCCCCATGTGCAGCCGGACCGCCCCGGGGATGGGGTAGCGCCCGCGCGGCGTCCCGGCGACCACGACCTGCACCTCGGGGCGCGCAGCGAGGACGCGGGCTGCTGCATCGCGGAACGCCGGCCAGAGTCGCTTCACCTCCTGCGCGCGGCTCCCCGGGAACAGGCCGAGCACCGGCCGCGCGGGGTCGAGTCCGAGACCGCGCCGGGCGTCCGCCCGCGGGGGCGGCGGTGTCCGATCCTTGAGCGGATGTCCGACGAACGTCGCCGCGACACCGCGCTCGCGAAAGAACGCCTCTTCGAACGGCAGGATGACCGCGAGCCGTCGCACGGCGGCCAGCTTCCGCACCCGACCCGGCGCCCAGGCCCACATTTGGGGAGCGATGTAATAGAGGACGGGGATCCCGGCGGCGGCGGCCTCCGCGGCCACGCGCAAATGGTAGCCGGGATAGTCGACGAGAATCACGAGATCGTAGCGTCGGGCCCGGAGCGCGAGGCGGACGCGTGCGAGCAGGCGCAGGTGGGCCGGCAGCTTCCACAGCGCCTCGACGAACCCCACCACGGAGAAGTGCTCCATGCGGTCGAGCACGGCGGCGCCCGCGGCCTCCAGACCGGGGCCGCCGAACGCCTCGACGCTGGTTTCGGGAAGCCGGCGCTTCAGGGCGGTCACGACCGCGGCGGCGTGCGCGTCCCCCGACGGCTCGCCCGCCGAGATGTAGATGCGGAGCGCGCGGCTCACGGCCGCGTGGCGGCGAAGTGAGTCGGAGGCGGGGACGCGAGGGGCGAGGCCTGGACGGCGGCGGCGACGCGGAACGCGAGGGCCAGGGCCTGGGCCCCGGCGGCGCCCGACACGACGACCTCCTCTTCGCCGCGCACGGCGCGCAGGAAGCTCTCGAGCTCGAGCTTGAGCGGCTCCGCTTCCGGCGCCTCGAGCCGGACGTGTTCCACGATCTGCTCGAGCGTGGTCGCGCCGAGGCTCTGCCAGCCCGGCTTCAGCCGGAAAAAGTCCCCGCTGCCCTGGGCCAAGTCGAGCGAGCAGTAACCGGTCGGCTGGAAGATGCGGAGCTTGCGGGTGCGTTCGCGCGATACTCGGCTGGCTGTGAGGTTCGCGATGGCGCCATTGGCGAACTCGATGCGCGCGTTCGCGATATCCACGAGCGGCGTGAGGATCGCGACCCCCGTGGCGCGCACGTCCGTCACGGGAGCGCGCACCAGCTCCAGCACGAGATCCAGGTCATGGATCATCAGATCGAGGATCACGGCCACGTCGGTGCCGCGCGGCTGGAACGGGGAGAGCCGGTCGATCTGCAGGAACCGCGGCTCGTCCAGGTAGGGGGCGGCCGCCCGGACTGCCCGGTTGAAGCGCTCCACGTGTCCCACCTGGAGCACCGCACCCCGCGCCGCGGCGCCGCGCACCAACTCCTCTGCCGCCGCGATGGTATCCGCCAGCGGCTTCTCCATGAGGAGCGCGATGCCTCGCTCCAGCACCGCGTTCCCGACTTCCGCATGCGCAGGTGTCGGGACCGCCACGGTGACCGCATCCACGCGCTCCAGCAGCGCCGCGAGCGCGGGGTGCGCCACCGTCTCGAGCTGCTTCGCCACTTCGGCCGCGCGCGCCGGATTCTTGTCGTAGATCCCCGCGAAGGAAACACCCGGCATGCGGCGCAGCAGCCGCGCGTGGTGGAAGCCGAGCGCGCCGGTGCCGATGACCCCCACCCGCACCGGTGGCGCGCTCACACCAGCACTCCCCGCTGCGACCCTTCGATGAACTTGAGAAAGTTCTCGACCTCGGGAATCGGCGGCAGCTCGGCGCGCGCCTTCGCGATCCCCTGACTCACCGTCATGTCGGAATTGAACAGCAGCCGGTAGGCACGCTTCAGCGCCAGCTTCACCTCGGGCGAGAACCCCGCACGCTGCAGGCCCACGGAGTTCAAGCCGTAGAGGTGTACCGGGTTTCCGACGGCCTTGGTGTAGGGCGGCACGTCCTGGTTCACGCGCGAGCCGCCCCCCACAAACGAGAACGTGCCGATCCGCACGAACTGGTGAATCGGCACGAGCCCAGAGATGATCGCGCGGTCCTCGATGGTCACGTGCCCCGCCATCTGGACCGCGTTGGCGATGATCACGTCGTTGCCCACGTGACAATCGTGGGCCAGGTGCACGTAGGACATGAGGAAGCAGCGCTGCCCCACCGACGTCTTGCCGGTCGCCTGCGTCCCGCGGTTGATCGTGCAGTACTCCCGGATCACCGTCGTGTCGCCGACCTCGACCCAGGTGTCTTCGCCCTTGTACTTCAAGTCCTGGGGGTCGTTGCCGAGCACGCTGCCGTAGCCGACCTTCACCCCCTGGCCGAGCTTGACGTTGCGCTCGAGCACCGCGTGGGCGGCGATGTGACAGCGCTCGCCCACCGTGACGTGCGGCCCGATGATGGCGTAGGGACCGACGGTCACGTCGCCGTCGATGTGGGCCGTGGGATCGACGAGTGCGGTCCGGTGGATCACCGGTCCACTACCGACGCCATCATGTCCGCCTCCGCCACGACCTGCCCGTCCACGAACCCCACACCTTTCATTTTGCACGTCTTGCCGCGGAACTGGACCATCTCGAGCTCGAAGCGGATCTGATCTCCGGGGACGACGGGACGCCGGAACTTCACGTTGTCGAGGGACATGAAGTAGACCACCTTGTCCTCGACGTTCTGCCCC
>DASQAM010000102.1:0-3155 GCA_035635735.1 Gemmatimonadales bacterium
GACACGACCTGCGGATCGGTGCTCAACGTGTGGAAGCGCGTGGACTCCTACGCCAAGGACGGGTTCACCGCGGTGATCCACGGCAAGTACTACCACGAGGAGACGAAGGCCACCTCGAGCCAGGTCACCAAGTACCCGAGCGGGAAGTACCTCGTGGTGCGCGACATGGCGGAAGCGCGTGAGGTGTGTGCGTACATAGAGGGAGCCGGGAGCGGGGAGCAGTTCGCCTTGCTCTTTGAGGGGAAGATGTCACCTGGCTTCGATCCTGATCGCGATTTGCTGCGCATCGGCGTGGCGAATCAGACTACGATGCTTTCCGGGGAGTCCCTCGCCATCGCGGCCGAGATCCGGCGGAGCATGGCAAAGCGGTATGGTGAGGCCACGTTGCCCGACCACTTCCGCACGTTCGACACGATCTGCTCGGCCACCCAGGACCGTCAGGACGCGGTGCTAAAGCTCATCGCCGAGCCGATCGACCTGATGGTCGTGATCGGAGGATACAACTCGAGCAACACGACTCACCTCGCTGCCATCTGTCATGACCGAGCACCGACCTATCACATAGAAGACGCGAGCTGCATCGATCCGGAGACCGGGGCGATCCGGTTCCGTCCCGTAGGGGCCAAAGAGGAGCAGGTAGTGACCGGATGGTTGCCGAGCGGGCCGCTCACAGTGGGCGTGACGGCTGGCGCGTCGACCCCGAACAACAAGATCGGGGAGACCGTGGAACGCATCGCGGCGTCGCGGGGGGTGTCGCCCCTTCGGTAAATCTTCGCCATATTTCAGGATGTCGTTGTCCGGTTTTCATCCCGCCATTGAGCGCTGGTTCGAGTCCCGCTTCCGCGAGCCCACCGAGCCGCAGCAGCGTGCGTGGCCGCTCATCCAGGCGGGCCGCAATGCGCTGATCGCGGCCCCGACCGGCTCTGGCAAGACATTCGCGGCATTCCTCGCTGCCATCGACTCGTTGCTACGTCAAGGACTGGACGGGACGCTCGCCGACGGGACGCAGGTGGTGTACGTCTCGCCGCTCAAGGCGCTCTCGAACGACGTCCAGAAGAACCTGGCGGAGCCGCTCGCGGAGATTCGCCGCACGCTCGAAGCGCTGTGCCTGCCGGATGTGGAGATCCGCACGCTGGTGCGCACCGGTGACACGCCGGGCGCGGAGCGCCAGGAGATGGTGCGGCGGCCCCCGCACATTCTCGTCACCACCCCCGAGTCGCTCTATCTGATCCTCACGTCCGAGCGCGCCCGCGAGACGCTGCGTGGCGTGCGGACCGTGATCGTGGACGAGATCCACGCAGTGGCGCGCGACAAGCGGGGGAGCCACCTGGCGCTGTCGCTCGAGCGACTGGAGCACCTCACTGGCCGGCGATTGCAGCGCATCGGGCTCTCGGCGACGCAGAAACCGATCGAGGACATCGCCGCCTTCCTCTCCGGGAGTCGACACCCGACAGAGAACACCTGCATTGTCGACTCGGGCCACGCGCGCAGGCTCGACCTGGCGATCGAGATTCCCTCCTCACCGCTCGAGGCGGTTATGGCCGCCGAGGTGTGGGAGGAAATTTACGAGCGCCTGGTGCAGCTGATCCTCGAGCATCGCACCACGCTGCTGTTCGTGAACACGCGCCGGCTGGCGGAGCGGCTGACGCTGCATCTCTCCGAGCGGCTGGGCGCCGACCAGGTGACGTCGCATCACGGCAGCCTCTCAAAAGAAAAGCGCCTCGACGCGGAAACCCGGCTCAAGGAAGGGAAGCTCAAGGCGTTGGTCGCGACCGCGTCGCTCGAGCTGGGGATCGACATCGGCGCCGTGGACCTGGTGTGCCAGATCGGCTCGACCCGCTCGATCGCGACACTGCTGCAACGCGTGGGTCGATCGGGACACCACCTCGCCGCCGTGCCCAAGGGCCGGTTGTTCCCGCTGTCGCGCGACGAGCTGATCGAGTGTGCCGCGCTGGTGCGGGCTGCGCACGAGCGCCAGCTCGACCGGTTGGTCATCCCGGCGCACCCGCTCGACATCCTGGCCCAGCAGATCGTGGCGACGGTGGCATGCGAGGAGTGGCAGGAGGATGCGTTGTTCGAGATGGTGCGGGGGGCGTACCCGTACCGCGACGTCTCGCGCAAGGACTTCGACGCCGTGGTGCAGATGCTCGCCGAAGGATTCACGACGCGGCGGGGGCGGCGGGGTGCGTACGTCCACTACGACGGCGTGAATCGCCGGCTGCGCGCGCGCCGCGGCGCCAGGCTCGCCGCGCTCACGTCGGGCGGCG
Organism: Gemmatimonadales bacterium; assembly: GCA_035635735.1. GTDB lineage: Bacteria > Gemmatimonadota > Gemmatimonadetes > Gemmatimonadales > GWC2-71-9 > AG41. Next base: position 2,268 of record DASQAM010000102.1, read on the forward strand.
CGATTCCCGACATCGGTGACTACCGGGTGATCCTTGAGCCGACGGAGACCTTCGTCGGAACGCTCAACGAGGATTTCGCCATCGAGAGTATGCCGGGCGACATCTTCCAGCTGGGCAACCGGTCGTATCTGATCCAGAAGATCGAGTCGGGCCAGGTGCGCGTCGTCGACGCCCAGGGCCAGCCTCCATCGATTCCCTTCTGGCTCGGCGAGGCGCCGGGTCGTACGCCGGAGTTGTCGCAGGAAGTGTCCCGGCTGCGCCGGGACGTCGGCGGTCGGCTCGGGGACGTCGGCGACGCGACGGGATGGCTCGCGGGCGAGATCCCGGGCGTCCCCGAGCCCGCGGCCCGCCAGATGGTCGAGTATCTCGACGCGTCGCAGAAGATCCTCGGGGTCATCCCGACGCAGGAGACGCTGGTGCTGGAGCGCTTCTTCGACGAGGCGGGCGGGATGCAGCTGGTGCTGCACGCGCCGTTCGGGAGCCGGGTCAACCGCGCGTGGGGCCTCGCGCTCCGCAAGCGGTTCTGCCGCAGCTTCAACTTCGAGCTGCAAGCCGCCGCCACGGAGGACGCGATCGTCCTGTCGCTCGGCCCCCAGCACAGCTTCCCGCTCGAGGACGTGTTCCAGTACCTGAAGCCCGAGACTGCGGAGCACCTGCTGGTGCAGGCCATGCTCGACGCGCCGATGTTCGGCTCGCGCTGGCGCTGGAACGCGACCCGAGCGCTCGCCGTGCTGCGCGCGCGCGGCGGCAAGAAGGTCCCCACGCCGCTCCAGCGCATGGATGCGGAAGACCTGGTCGCCGCCGTGTTCCCCGACCAGCTCGCATGCCCGGAGAACCTCGTGGGAGACCGCGAGATTCCCGACCACCCGCTGGTGCAGCAGACCATCG
>DASQAM010000103.1:0-1911 GCA_035635735.1 Gemmatimonadales bacterium
GACCGCGCTGTCGATGGCCCTGCCGGCGGTCGACGTGTCGAGCGGCAGGAACGGCGAGCCGGTCTGCCCCGCACCGTACACGGCGCCGTGCAGCGCGTCGCGCACGCCACGCCACCGCGTCGAGCTATCCCGCGCCGCGCAGGGGGACGGGGGCAGCGCACATCCCGTGGCCTGTTGGTCGAGCCGGGCCAGCGCGGTGTCGAATTGCGCGAAGAAGACCGAGTCCGTCCCGCGTACCCCGAGCGTGTTCACCACCAGCGGGTTCACGCCCAGGTTGGCACCTCTGTTCGAAAGCTGCAGCGAGGCCCGCGTCTGCACGCGCACCATCGGTATCATGAGACTCACGGAGAGGCGATTGGTGATACCGAGCTCGGCGGTCGTGGGGTAGGTGCGCCGCTCTTGGCGCACGTTGAACAGGCCCGCGCCGAGGCTCGCCACGAAGCCCGCGAGCCCGCTCGCGACGCGCACGTTCTGCTCGAGCCGCGCCACGACGGGGATGTAGCGGCCGCCCACCGTATCTCCCGTGAGCGGGGCCCCGAGCTTCAGGCGTCCCGCGTCGGTGAACTGGTCGTTCCAGGTCATGATGCGCGGGTCGAAGGTGACGCGCAGCACGCCGCGGGCTGGGACGTCGGTGCGCTCGACCGCCTGCGCAGCGAGCATGGCCCCGCCCGTGAGGGTGGGGCTGACGAGGACGAGGACAATGCGCAGGGTTCGCATCAGCAAAACGGCACCCGCCGGATGGCGGATGCCGTGTTCGCTACCCCGTGGCACGGGTGGAGTTCGGGCTCAGGGAACGGCGGGAATGGCCGAGCCGTATTTGGCGTTGATCGCCCGCACGATCTTCCGAGCAATCTTCTGCTGCGTCGCCTGGGCCGGGTGGATGCCGTCGCAGCTGAACGCGAGCCCAAAGGGTGAGCTGCTACATGCTGCAGGCGCATTCGGGAATGGTGCAAACTGGTTGGGCAGTCCCGCCAGCGAGTCCAGTGTGAAATTCACGCTGTCGGTGAACGCCCATCCACGCGCCGTCGCCTGCGCCTGGATGATCGCGTTGTACCGGAGCTGAAGAGCCGCAAAGAATCTCGTCTCGGCGGGCTCGATGACGGGCGGGGCGGTGCAATCGAGTGTCGTGGCCGTACTCGCCCCCGCCGCTAGGAGCCCGAAGCCATAGGGGAACGACACCAGCACCGTATCGCCACGCGGCGGCGCGCAGTTGGCCGCGACGGTAAATAGTGGTGCCTGTGCCGCAAACGCGCCGCTCGCCCATAGTCCGTACCACGTTGTGCCGCGGGAGAAGAACGGCACCGCCACGTTATTGGCAAAGTGACCCAACCCCACCGCGATCAGGATGGCGTTTGCGCCCGTCGCCGCGATCGAGTCCAGCGCCCGGGAGTAGTTGGCGCGGAACGCGGCCGTGTCGGTGACCAGCGTGGTGTCGCCCGCCTCGGCGGCGCCCAGCACGTCGTTGTTGCCGATCCAGACGCTCACAAACGTAGGATGTGCGTCCATCATTGCCCGGATCTGCGTGCGCCCGCCGAGGAACAGCTGGGTCAGGGGATTCGAGTTGGCGGTTGGCGGCGGCCCGTTGACGAGCATGTCGACGGTTTCCGCACCCGGCACCGCGACGTTGCTCACGTACGGCGGGATGTTGGCGCTCCGAAACAGGCATGTAGCTCCCGTGACGCCGGCACCACCCACCCGTGCCCCGGTGAAAATGTTCGTGTACGGCGGCGGACATCCCGGGGGGTTGAGTCTCGGATAATAGAACAGGTCCCCACCCATCGCCGCCGCAACCAGGACGGCGTATGCCTGCCGCTGGGTGGAGTCATTGATGCCGCCCGATTGGACCCCGGCGGTGATGCTGTTCCCCATGGCGACGTACCGCTGGAACATCGCACCACCCGCGTACTGGGG
>DASQAM010000104.1:0-1973 GCA_035635735.1 Gemmatimonadales bacterium
ATCGCGCGCGGCTGACCTGATGCACGTACAGGGGGGCGCTGCTCCAACACACCGACGGAGAAGCGACCCCCGGTAACAACGGCGGTAACAACGGGGCCGTCGCTGGCTGGCGCTGGCCGACGCGCGACTCGCGTAAGTGCCGGAAACGACAACGGCCAGCGTTGGTGGTCGCTGGCCGGTGCCTCCTCCGGAGCCGAAGGTCGTGGGTTCGAATCCCGCCTGGCGCATGAAGTTACAACGCGGTAGCAACGGTGGTTACAACGGGGCCGAAGGTCCCGTCATTGTGCTCCCACTTCAAGCAGTCGGGACGGCGGGATTTGAACCGGCGACCCCCTGAACCCCATGGAGTCGATTAGTCGGGGGAGTCACGACAAAGAGTAGCAACTACGCGATGTTCTGGGCATCGGTGTTGTGAGTCGGACCCCGAAGATCGACCGGGAATCGTAGCAGAATCACAACGAAACTCACAACACAGCGACCCCCTGAAAGGTCATCAGGGGGTCGTTGTTTTTCCCGGGCGGAGGCGCAGAGTCTCGATAAGCGCCGAGAGTGCCGGTCGTAGCTGCCGTTGACTTGGATAGTAGAGGAAGAAACCAGGGAACGGCGGACACCAGTCTTCCAGAACGCGCACCAGTGCCCCACTTGCGAGATGCGGCGCGACGCGGTCCTCGTCCGCAAACGCCAGGCCCACACCATCGATCGCTGCACGGATCGAGAGCTGCACGTCATCGACGATCAGCGGTCCGTTCACGGCGACAGTGAGTGACTGCTTGCCCTTGTCGAACTCCCAGCGGTACACGCCGTCGGAGCCATGTCGAACATTGATGCATCGGTTGCTCAACAGGTCGCGCGGGGATGACGGCTTGGGATGCGAGTCGAAATAGCGGGGCGACGCGACGATGGCCGGCCGGAGATCCTGGGACACGCGGATCGCCACCATGTCCCGTTCAATGAACTCCCCGAGATGAATGCCGGCGTCGAACCCCGCGGCGACGAGGTCCACGCGGCTCTCGTCGGTCGTCACGTCGAGCACGACGTCGGGGTAATCGCGCGCGAACTGTCCCAGCTTCGGGGCGAGCACCGTCGGTGCGGCAAGAGGCGAGACGACCAAACGCACGCGACCGACCGGCCGGTCACGCAGCCCGGCAACCCGGTCCAGCGCTTCGCGAATGTCGCCGAGCGCCGGGCGTAGCCGTGCGACGAGTTGTGCTCCGGCATCGGTCGGTGCCACGCTCCGCGTCGTTCGCGCGAGCAAACGAACACCAAAGCGCTCTTCCAGCTCTCGAATCGCGTGGCTCAGCGCGGAGGGAGTCACACCCAGACGCTTGGCGGCGCGCGTAAAGCTTCGTTCCTCTGCCACCGCGAGGAACGCGGATAGGACGCTCAGCTCGTCGCGAACCATTTGTGAACCGTATTCATTAACCCTTGTCGATTATTCCCGCTACTGCTGCCCCGTACCGCCCGTTACGATTGCGCCCATGGACATCAAACGCGCCGGTTCGCAGCCCTCGAGCAAGGGTCCAGCCGACTGGTTCACCGGCACCGTGCGGGTCGATCCGCTGTTTCAAGCCCCCGATCCGGCGCGCGCGGCCGGCGCCAGCGTCACGTTCGAGCCGGGCGCTCGCACGGCGTGGCATACGCATCCCCTCGGGCAGACGCTGATTGTGGTGTTCGGAGCAGGCCGGGTGCAGCGGTGGGGTGAACCGGTCGAGGAGATTCGGCCGGGCGACGTGATCTGGTTTTCACCCGGCGAGAAGCATTGGCATGGCGCCTCGCCCACGACCGCGATGACGCACATTGCCATTCAGGAACAGCTCGACGGTAAAGTCGTCGAGTGGATGGAAAAGGTCAGCGACGAACAATACCAGGCGGGAGCGAAGACACCATGAAGGGCGCTGTTCTCTACGGCCCGCGCGACATCCGGTTTGAGGAACGCGACGCGCCGAGGATGATCGAGCCGACGGATGCCATCC
>DASQAM010000105.1:0-1501 GCA_035635735.1 Gemmatimonadales bacterium
GGCCATTCTCGAGGGCCAGGCTGGCGTCGCCGTACAGCTCGTCGCGGTATGAGCCCGCGTACCTGGCGAGCGGCAGCGACGGCCGGGACGCCGAATCCCGGTCTACCCGCGTGGCCTTGAGCGTCGAGTCGGCGCGCACCCGGGCGATCTGTTCGGACTGGGCGAACGCCGCCACCCAGTCAGCTCGGGGGCGTGGAGCTCCGAGCAGATCGTCGAGCAGGCGGTAGGTGAGCGCCGCCATGAGATCGGACTCCGAGTTGGTGAGGATCACGATCCCGAGCTTCTCCGCCGGGACGAGCGTGATCTGCGACGACATCCCGGCGAGGCCGCCCGTGTGCGATACGATCTTCCGCCCCTGGTAGTCCCGCAGCCGCCAGCCCAAGCCGTATTCGGCGAAGTTCGGCCGCAGCGCGGCGAGCGGCGGGTCGAGCTCCCCAATCGGGAGGACGGTCTGGCCCGACCACATCTCGCGCGCCTGCCGCTCGCTGAAGAGGCGCCCCCCGGAGTAGCGGCCCGAATCCAGCCGACAGACGAGCCAGCGCGCGAGGTCGGTTGCGTTGGACGCGATCCCCCCGGCCGGGGAGATGTTGTCGACCGAATCGAGGGGGACCACCTGCAGTTTGCCGTCCTCGACCGCGTGCGGCGCGGCCGCGTTTCGGCTCGACGTGAAAAACGCCGTCGTCGTGCCGGATTCGCTCATGCCGAGCGGGGTGAAGATGCGGTTCTTCACGAAGTCGTCCCAGCTCTGCGCGGCGACGGCGGGGAAGATCTCACCGGCCACGATGTACAGCACGTTGTCGTACGCGTAGGCGCTGCGGAAACTGGACACGGGTTTAGCGAAGCGAATCCGGTAGGCGATCTCGCCGCGATTGTAATTCGAATGGAACCACAACAGGTCGCCCGCGCCCAGGCCCAGGCCACTCCGGTGCGTCACCAGGTCCCGTACCGTGAACTCATGGGTCACGTACGGGTCGTGCAGCTGGAACCCGGGCAGGAGCTTCGTCACGGGGTCGTCCCACGACAGCTTCCCGTCGTCGGCGAGCATCGCGAGCGCGGCGGTGGTGAAGGCCTTGGTGCTCGAGGCGATCTGGAACAGCGTGTGGGCGTCCACGCGGGCCGTATCGCCCAAGGTGCGTACGCCGTACCCCTTGGCGAACAGCACCCGGCCGTCCTTCACTACGGCGATACTGGCGCCCGGGGTCCGGAGCACCTGGAGTCCTTGGGCGACGTAGGCGTCGAAATCCTTTTGGCGGAAGCTTTGTGCCGGGGCCTCGGAGGGCGCGAACAGCGCCAACCCCGCGGTGACGAGGGTGATCCTCACAGTCCGGTGGAGAGGCGCACCACGACGTTTCGACCCTCCCCAAATGCGAATACCTTGTAGCGGCTGAGGAAGTCCGTGTACCGCGCATTGGTGGCGTTGTGGACTCGGACGTCGAGGTAGATGAGACGTCCGCCGACCGTCTGCTCGAGGCCCGCCCCCACGTTGAGGAGCTGGTACGCC
>DASQAM010000106.1:0-5067 GCA_035635735.1 Gemmatimonadales bacterium
AGCGGTGGACGCCCGCTGTAAGGCAGGAGGGAGGCCAGCGATGAGTCGTGAGTCATCAATCGTCGTATCAACGAGTTGCATCGGCGAGAAACACATCGAGTGTCCGAATGGACACGAGCTTTCGGCGGGCCTAGGTGTCCGAGTCGACACGTCCGCGGCTGATGTTATGGCGGCGCATGATCTTCAAGAGGCTCGCATGATCGGCAAGGCCCAGCGCCTGCGCCGTCCGCGTGATGTGCCAGTCGTTGTGCTCCAGGGCTGCGACGATGATCTGGCGCTCGGCCTCCGCCTTCAGGGCGTGGAATGTGGTCGGTCCGGGGCCCCCTGCGGCGCTGGCCCGCGGACCCGCGCTTTCCTGGATGTCGACGGGGATGTTCTCCACCCCGATCGTCTCGCCATCCGTCGCTATGATCATCCGCTCGACGACATTCCGGAGCTCTCGGACGTTGTTCCGCGTCCAGTCGTACCGCATCAGGCAGTCGAGCGCCGCCGGGTCGACCGTCTTGGGTCGTACGCCGAAGCGCGCACAGGTCACCATCAGGAGATGCTCCACGAGTGCGGGAATGTCCGACAACCGCTCTCGGAGCGCAGGGACGCGGACTACGTGGACGTTGAGTCGGAAGTAGACATCCTCGCGGAAGCGGCCGGCCCGTACTTCGGCGTCGAGGTCGCGGTTCGTGGCGGCGACGACCCGCGCCGTCACGGCGACCGTCCGATTCCCACCGAGTCGGGTGATCTGCCGCTGTTCGATGACGCGCAGCAGCTTCGCCTGCGCCGCGGGAGGCAGTTCACCGATCTCGTCGAGAAACAATGTCCCGTCGGACGCGGCTTCGAACGCGCCCTTGCGGAGCGCACCGGCGCCCGTGAACGCCCCCCGCTCGTGGCCGAACAGCTCGTCCTCCACGAGGTTCTCTGGGATGGCCGCGGCATTGAGCGCGATGAAAGCTCCGGCCGGGTTCGCGCCCAAACGGTGCAGCTCACGGGCGACGAGCTCCTTCCCCGACCCGCTCTCGCCCACGATCAGGACCGGACTCGGGATCTTCGCGACGCGCCCGATCGCGTCCTTGAGCCCCTGCATGGCGGGGCTCGCGCCCACGAGCGGGGCCTCGGAATCGAGGCGGCCCCGCAGGCCGGCGAGCTGCCCCGCGAGGCGTTGCTGCTCGAGCGCGTGCTCGACCTCTTGCACGACGCGTTCCATCGGCTCGGCCTTGTCGATGAAGCTCCGGGCGCCGAGCCGGATGGCCTCCGTGCAACGGTCGTAGTTGCCCGTCCCGGTGTAGACGAGCACCGGCATCCGGAGCCCACGTCGCTCCATGGTCCGCAGCACTTCGAAGCCGTCCATCCCCGGCATTTCCAGGTCGAGGATGACGCAGTCCACCGCTTCGCGCTCCAGCAGATCGAGCGCCGCGCGGCCCGAGAGCGCGACGAGCACGTCGTAGCCGCCTACGCGCTTCAGGTCGTACGCGTACTGCTCCGCCATGGCGGGTACGTCGTCCACGACCAGGATGGTGCTCACCACGTCTCGCCCGGCAGCTCGACGATGAACGCACTGCCCGCACCGGGCTCGGTCTCCACGCGCAACGCCCCATTGGCGTCCAGCACGAGGCGTCGCACGATCGACAGGCCGAGGCCCGTGCCACCGGGCTTCGTCGTGTAGAAGTCGTCGAAGGCGCGATTCAGCTCGTCTTGCGTCATTCCTTTGCCTGTGTCCGCGACGGTGATGCGGACGCCCCCTTGTCCGTTCGCCACCGTGGAGAGGGTGACGCGGCCGGCTCGCGCTGCCAGGCTGTCGAGGGCGTTTCCGATGAGGTTTTCGAGGATGCGCCGCAGGACGAGGGCGTCGGTGCGGGCGGGGCGCAGACCCTCCGCGAGCTCCAGCCGCAGCTCCGCTTGCCCGGTGTCGCTCACGCGGCTGATGGTCTCGCGCACGACCGCGTTCACGTCGCACGACTCACCGGCGGGCTGGGGGTAGAGCCGCGCGTAGTTGCTCGCGAGGTTTTCGAGATAAGAGATGCTCGACTCGACCGTCGCTTGACGGTCACGGAATGCGGCGGCGAGTCGGTCCGGGCTGTCGCCGGCAGCCTGACCGAGATGGCGGAATACGTTGCGAATCGGAATCAGACCGTTCTTGATGTCGTGGTTCACCTGGCGGGCGAGGTCGCCCATCGCCAGGCGGCGCTCGGCCTCGCGCAAGCGCGCAGCACCAGCGCGCAGCCGCTCGGTCATGGCTCCGAGCAGGCGACTGAGCGCCCCGATCTCGTCCGACCGATCACTGTCGAATGCGACGTCCAGCCGGTCCATGTCCACGTCGGCGGTCTTCGCTGCGAGCGCGGTGAGCGGCCGGCTGATCCGGGTCGACAGCCACGAGGCCAGGAGCAGTGCGATCAGCCCGGTCACGAGCACCGCGACGAGGAACGACAGCGCGACCCCGCGGCGCAGCGCGACGAGCGAAGCGAGCGAGTGTGAGACGACGATGTGGGCGGGGAGGAGCCGGGCGGAATCGCCGCTCGTGACGAACGGCACCGTCACAGCGCTCACGACTTGTGTCGCGGGATCGGCGCCCGAGGACGTGTCGGGCGGGAGCGCGACCGAAACCGTGAGCTCAGAGTCGGGCGTGAGGCGCGCGAGGAAACTCGAGTCCACGGCGATGCCGCCCACCAGGGTGAAGCGGCGGCTCCCGAGCCGGAGGGAATCGACCCGGGCGAGCGCAAGGAACGGCCCTGCTGCACCCCGCGCTTCCGCCAGCGCGGTCCCCGCGGGAGCGACCGCGAGGAGGCGTGGCAAGGCAGGATCGGACCGATCGTATTCGTTGCGGAAATGTCCGGAGCTCACGATGCGGCCTGTGTCGTCCTGGATTTGCAACAGCGAGAGCCCGGCGAGCTGCATGGCGTCACCGGCGTAGTCGAGCAGGTACGTACGCTCGCCCCCCTGCAGCGCCGTGCGGAACCGGTTGTCTCGGGGGATGGCGTCCCGCAGCGTGGCGAGCCGGAGCGCGATCCCTGCGCTTCGCTGGTCCAGGTCCGCGCGGATCACCGATACCAGCGCGACCACGCGTTGTTGGTACTCCGCCGTCAGGCGGTTCGCCATCACCGCGCGAATCCGCAACCCGAACACGGTCAGGGGCACGAGCACCACGGCGCCGAATCCGAGGAGGAGACGGGCGCGAAAGGTCATGGCGGGGCGAGGTGGAGCGTGCCGTCCCAGTCGAGCGTCATGCGCGGGATCCCGCGCCGGACCACGGCATGCGAGCGGACGTCGAGCAGCGGCTGGATGGTGGCGGCCGAGCTCCACGGCGGCAGCTCGAGCGCCGCACGGCACACGTCGTACACCTGCCGCCGCAGCTCGAGCACGTATGCGGCGTCGCTGCCGGCCCGGAGCGAGGATGCGAATGCGCTCGCCGGGACGCCTGCCGCGACCGCCCCCCGGCCCAGGACGCCCAGGCCTACGAGGCGGGCCGCGAGATCGGCGGCGCTCCGATCGCTCTGATTGTAGACGATGCGGTGCCGCCGTGCGGCGGCCCCGAGCGTGTCGCGCCCCCCCTGAGCGCTGCACGAGGGCAGATCGGCGAACCAGAAGCGGCCGGGGCCCGACCATTCCGCCGGGCGAGCGTCGCCGTGCACCGCCTCGCGCAGGCTCTCCAGGCGGAGGTCCCCGATCACCGACTTGTCCCGCCCCGGGGCGAGCAGCACGTACGTCCGACTCCATTCCAGAGGCACGTCCAAGTACCCGGTCGCGCTCCGCGCGTAGTCGAGGGTTGCGGCGTCGTCCGTGATGAGCACGTCGGCTCCGCCGTCGAGCGCATCGCGGGCATCGCCCGCCGGCCCGCTGGCGATCTTCACCACGGGTTGTCCTGAGCGCGCCATCGGCTGCGCCACAAGGGCGTCCGGCGAGGCAGGATCACCGCTCGTCATCCAATAGCGACCCGTCCCGATCGGCCAGCCGCCGCCGGGCGCGGGCTTGGTGACCGCCAGCGCCTGGTCGGCGAGCCGCTGGAACGGGGCATCGGACGCCGCGACGGTGAAGGTGCGGTCGCCCGTAACGGTCACACTCGCCGCGAGCGTCGCGTCGTGAGACCGCCACGAGGCGAGCACGTCGCGCGCCGTCACCGGCGCCCCGTCCCAGAATCGCGCGTTGTCCCGCAGCGTGAACGCCCAGCGATCTCCCGGTGCCTGCTCCCACGTGGCGGCGAGGCCGGGCAGCGCGCGTCCCCGGCAGTCCACCCGGATCAAAGATTCATAGAGCTGTCCGAAGACCAGCCGCTCGGCATCGTTGCGGGGCAGGGGAGCGTGTCCCGGGTCCACCGGGTCGGTGACGGCGAGCCTGACGGTGTCGCGAGCCGCCGCCCGACCCGCTGCGATCGCACAGGTGGTGTCCCCGGGCGCCGGAGCGGGTGGCGGGAGCGGGAGCTCCGCGCGGGGCGCGCCTGCACGGCAGGCGGCCGCGAACAGAGCAACGAAAATGACGTAGCGGTGTCGGGGAATCACGGGCGTCGCGCTCCCGGAAGGGCTTTCGAACGATACTCAGGGCCGGAAGCCCCGAGCCCGGGCGGAGGCTAGGCGCGCCGTTTCCGATCCATCAGCGCCAGCACGTTCCCCTCGGAGTCGCGGAACTCCGCCAGCCACAGCTCGTAGTCCGCCGCTCGGTGCACGAGGTGCGGCTCGGTCATGAACTCCACGGCCCGCTCACGCAGCGCGGCGTGCGCGGCTGCGATGTCCGGAACGAGGTAGTAAATGAGCGACGCCGCGTGGTCGAGTTCGGGGGCCTCGGGGACGCCGAGGAGAACGGTCGTCGCGCCGCACTGAAAGAACGCCATCTGTGGCGGCGCTTGGAAGAGAAACGACATGCCCAAGCTGTCGCGATAAAACCGGACGGCGCGGTCGAGATCCTTGGCCCGCACGAAGATTTGGCCGATCGCGGAGAGACCGAATTTCGGTGTGGCAGCGGTCATGCGGCTGGCTCCTGTTGTGTCATGCAATGGATCGTCCCAAGCCCCCACACGAGATCCACCGCGTGAATTCCCACGATCGGCCGATCCTTGATCAGCTCCGCGAGGACGCCGAGCGCGAT
>DASQAM010000107.1:0-5951 GCA_035635735.1 Gemmatimonadales bacterium
TCGAGCCGGCGGGCGTGCGGCGCCAGCCGCGCCACCAGCTCCGCGCTCGCACACCAGCCTTCGGTCTGGAGGAACGGTGGCGTATCGCGGCGCAGCGCCTGCCGCAGCACGATCAACCGCAGGGCGACGAAGCCCGACACCGTGTCGCGCAGGCCGGCGACGCGCAGCAGCCGAGGGGTCCAGCGGCGCGCCAGGCCCTGGGCCCGCGACACGCGGCCCCGCTGCTCCACCAGTTCGGCGACCACGAGGTCCGCCCCCGATTCCAAATGCTTCACCATCTCCTCCATGCTCTCGGGGGAATGGACGAAGTCGGCGTGCAGAGTGATGGCACAGTCCCGCTTCGGCCGGTCGGTCCGCTGGAGCGCGAGACGCAGCAGCTCCTCGAGGCTGCGCGCGTACCCGCGGCGCTCGCGGTGCGTCACGATCGTCATCGGCAGCACCTTGGCGTACGACGCCAAGACTTCGCGGGTGTGATCCGTGGACGCGTCGTCCAGGACCAGGAGCTCGTACTCGCGCGGGAACGCCGTGAACACCTGGCGTACCTTCCACAGGACGAGGCCCGCCGTGCGGGCCTCATTATGCACCGGTACGCAGACATAGATCATGGCCCTGCAATCTAGACGAGCGAGCGATACACGGCCAAGACGCCGGCGGCCGTGGCGGAGGCCGTGTACTGCGGGGCCAGGGGGACGGGAGAGGGGTGATCCAGCGCTTCAATCACTCTCCGCGCGAGCGCGTCGGCGTCCCCTACGGGGACCAGCCACCGGGGGGGCACGATCTCGGACAGCCCGCCGCCCGCCGTGGCGACTACCGGTTTGCCCAGCGCCAGCGCGTGGAGGACCACGGTGCCGAGGCCTTCGGCCCGCGAGGACATGACGACGACATCGCTTTCGCGCAGCAACGCGTCCGGCTGAGAGGCGTGGCCGATCAGGTGGACACGATCGGAGAGCTCGAGGCGGCGCACCTCGGCCGCCAGCGCACGACGCTCGGGCCCGTCCCCCGCGATGACCCAGTGGAGATCGGGGCGGGCCTCCCGCGCGGCGCGCGCCGCGCGAATCAGTGTACGCTGATCCTTCGCGGGCTCGAGCGCGGCGACGTTGGCGACCACGGGCGTCCCAGGCGGGACGCCGAGCCTCGCGCGAATGCCGAACGACGGTGCGGCGGCGCGGCGCACCTCGTCCGGATCGATCCCGTCGTAAACGAGCTTTACTTCTCCCGGCGGAAACCCGGCAGCGAGGAGCGTCGCCCGCACGGCTTCGGAGATCGCCACGACCGCGTCGGCGTGGCGCAGGGCGCTGCGACGGCGTACCGGGAATACGACTCGACGCGTCGCGACCACACGCGGCGCCGTGCTCGCGTAGCCGAGGAAGCGACGCGCCCAGATCGCGAGCGTGACAGCGTGGTTGTTATGTGCGTGGATGAGATCGGGTGGCCAGGCCAGGGCTTCGACGACGAGCCGCCACCAGGCCCGCGGGTCGAGCCCGAGGCCCCAGGGGATCTCACGGACGGTCACCCCCTCCGCCGTGGTCCGGCGCGCCAGCTCGCTGCCTCGTTGCGTGACGAGCCGTTGCTCGACGCTGGGGTCGCGCGCCAGCTCGCGGGCCAGCAGGCGGACCTGGTTCTGACCGCCCCGGAATTCCCGACCGGAGTCGACGTGGAGGACGCGCACGCCCCCTCAGGCCGGCTGTTTTGCGGCATGGCCGAGGGCGGCGCGCAGCTCGGCCAGCGTGAATGGCTTGTGCAGGTAGGGCCGGCCGAGCGCTTCAAGGAACTGGAGCGTGTCGCCACGCACCGTGTCGCCGGTGGCGAAGATGATCCGTTCGGCCACCCGCGGGTCCTGGCGGGCGAGCTTGGTGTACATCTCGCGCCCGGAGAGGTGCGGCATCCGCAGGTCGCAGATGATCACGTCGAACGGACCCGCCAGGGCACGCTCGAGCGCATACGTGCCGTCGCTCGCCACCTCCACGGTGTGGCCCCAGCTCTCGAGCGTGGCCCGCATGTAATGCAGGATGTGCGGCTCGTCGTCCACGACCAGGATGCTCAGCGGCTTCGACTCCCCGGCCGGCACTGGTGCGGCCTCGGTGCGCGCGGCGCGCGCGCCGATCGGCAGCTCGAGCGTGAAGGTCGCCCCGGCGCCCGGGCGCGTGTCGAGGGTGATGCGCCCCCCGTGTTCTTTGATGATGCCCTGACAGATGGAGAGCCCCAGTCCCGTGCCCTCGCCCTCCCGCTTGGTGGTGAAGAACGGCTCGAATACACGTGCGGCGAGCTCCTCGGTCATACCGGGGCCCGAGTCCGTGACGCTCACTGCGATGCTGTCGCGCACCCGGCGCGCCGCGATCCAGATCCGGCCGGACGACGCATCGCTGGCGATCGCCTGGCACGCGTTGTTGATCACGTTCACGAACACCTGCTTGATCTGGTTCGCGTTCACTTCGACGTCGGGGAGCCCGGGCTCGACCTCCACGGTGGCCTCGACCTTGTGCGCCATCAGTTGGTTGCGCAGCAGGGCGAGAGTCGAGTCCAGGAGCGCCCGAATCGCCTGGTGGGTGCGCTCCCCCTCCTGGCTGCGCGCGAAGGAGAGCAGGTTCTTGACGATCGTCGCGGCCCGCTCGGCCTCCTGGCGGATTACCTGAAGCGGCTCCTGGAGCGAGGGCGGGACGTCGCCCGCCTCCGCGAGGAAGTCGCTGAAGCCCACGACGGAGGCCAGGGGGTTGTTCAGGTCGTGCGCCACACCCGCGATCAGTTGGCCGATCGCGGACATTTTCTCAGACTGTATGAGCTGCTCCTGCAGCCGGCGCCGCTCTGTCTGGTCCTCGAACACGAGGACCGCCGAGCCTGGCTCGGCCATGGGGATGGCGGTCAGCAGCAGCACGCGCTCCCCGGCGCGGATCTCCCCGGTACTCCCCGACGGCTCGGCGATGGCGCGCGCCACGGGGTCCGCCCAGGCGGGCGGCAGGAGGCCGATCCAGGGGCGGCCGGGGATCGCGGTGACCGCGGTCTGAATCAGGTCGGCGAACACCCGATTGGCGCGGCGCACGGTGCCGTGTGCGTCCACGATGCAGATCGCCTGCGAGATGGCGTCGACGGTCTTCTCCCATTCGCGCTTGGCGGAGGAGAGCAGCTCCACCAGGCGGGCGTTCTCGAGCGCGATCGCCGCCTGCGCGAGCACCGCGGAGACGAGCGTCAGCTCGGCGTTCCCCAGCACGCCGGACCGCCCGCTCGACAGGGAGACCGCGCCCATCGTGCGCCCGCCTGCCACCAGGGGCGCGCCGAGCCAGGAGCCGGGGGAAGCCGCGTCGTCGGGCAGGGCAGACCCGCGCCGCCGGGCTTCTTCCCGTACGTCCTTGGGGAACGCGAGCGGCCCGCGCCGCAGCGCGAGCTGGAGCAGGGGGTCGTCGGTGCGCGCCGGAACGGCGTGCGTGTCGTAGGTCACCGCCAGGCGGTTGGACTCGGCGTCAAGTAGTATGACCGAGAGCCGGTCGGGCTTGAGCAGCTCGGCGAGCGCGCGTGCCACCGCCTCGATGACGGTGGCCGGCCGGAACGCCCCGGCCAGCTCTTGGGCGAGCGTCGTGAGGCGCGCCAGCAACTCGGGCGCCGGTCGGGGGGTAGCAGGGCTAGAGGGAGGTTTGGGCATGATTCTGGCCAACGTCCGTGGTCGGCTGCGTGCGCAGGACTTCCTGCTCGTCGCGCTCGCCCTGGCGCACGGTGACACTGCGCGCCGCGCGCGTTACGAGCGGCAGCTCCTCGAGGAGGGACCCGACGAGCTGCTCGACGAGCCCGGCTTGCTCGCCGCCCTCCTGGCCCTGCGCACGCTCATGGTCCCATCGCCGGCGCTGTTCACCTACGTGGCGGTGCGCCACACGTTGCGCGCCGCCGGGGTCGACGACCGAGCGCTGGCCGACTACCTGGCCGCCCTGCTGCTCGAGTTCGGCGATCACGACCGACACGTCCGCATCCGCCGCAGCGACGACGAGACTTACCACTATCTGGTCGACATGGTGGAGGACCTCATGGGGCTCGACGACGCCGGGGAACGGGCCTTCCTGCTGCGCGCGCATCTCGGCAACTACAGCCTCTGGCTCGCGGGGCTGTTTCCGGACTACATCGCCGCACGACGCTCCCGCAAAGGGGGGCCCGACTTGCCCTACTACGACGAACTGGGTCGACAGGGCTTTCGGCTCGCCGCGGAGCACCGCCTCGCCGAGCACCTCGGCGTCGCCACCATTTACCGCGCCGCCGCTGAGCGCTTCCCCACGCTGCGGGTGGCGTTCAACCGGCTGAGCGACCGGGTCTTCTTCCCGAACGTCTCGACTCCCGACAAGATACTGCGCAATCTCTGATCGGTAGGGGCGCAGCAGGCTGCGCCCCTCCATCGTCATTCCTACTCGTCCAAAAACCGCGTCGGCACAGTCGTCGCCGCCTCGACCAGCTGCTCCGCGGACTTCACGAAGCGCACCACGATGGGCAACGACCCCTTAAGCACGAGCTTGCGCTGCATGATGCCCGCGATGGGGCCCAGCTCCTTCCGGATCACGCGCTTCCAGTGCTGATAGTCGCCCGAGATCACGAACGGTGCTTGGTCCGCCTCGCCCTCCGACACCACTTTCGCTTGGCGGCAGGTCCCTCGATCGAGGTCGAGCCAGATGCCCACCGGATCGCCGATCCCGATTTCCGGCTGACGGTTCACCACGAGGGCGACCGGACCGTGCGTCCACTCGAGGGAGGCGGCACGATACGCGTCGCTCGCGTTGATCGCCACACCGTAGGCGCTCACCCACTCGGCCGACGGGAAGGCGATGCTCACGCGATCGCTTCCGCGAAGCCGCGGAACAGCGCGTCCTCCACGTCGTCCTCCGGGTGCCACTGGACCGCCAGTACCCGCGGTGCCCCCGGATCCTTCCACTCGGCGCCTTCGATGACCCCGTCCTCCGCCCAGGCGGTGGCGCGGAGCGCTGGCGCGATGTCACGGATCGCCTGGTGATGCCGGGTGTTCACGCTCGCGTCGACGGCGCCGAGCGTGCGGTGGAGCAGCGTGCCGGATTCGATGCGCAGTCCGTGGCGTGAGCGCGTATTCGCGTGGTCGAGAGGGCCGGGGCGCTCGCTCGTCAGGTCCTGGTACAACGTGCCGCCCAGGGCGACGTTCAGGATCTGGATGCCGCGGCAGATGGCCAGGATCGGGAGCCGGCGTCGCTCCGCGCCCGCGATGAGGGCCAGCTCGACCGCGTCGCGCGCCCGATCGGTCTCGCCCAGCTTGGGGTGGGGCGGCGCCCCGTAGCGGCCGGGCTCCACATCCTCGCCCCCCGTGAGGACGAGACCGTGCACCCCGTCGAGCGCGGCGCACGCCGCCTCGGGGTCGAGGATGGGCGGGACGACGAGGGGAACGAGCCCGGCGCGCATGAGGGCGTACACGTAGGCCGTACTCAGCGCGACGCGCTCCCGCCCCGCGTCGGTGCGGCGCGTCGCGCTCACCGCCACGATCCGGGTCACTGCGCCGAGCTTGGGGGAGCCGCCGGTGTGCCGAGCAACGGGCACTTCGGGTTCGAGACGCCCGCCCAGTCCACTCGCACGCCGTACCCCGGCATCGTCCGGTCTTGCCCGGTGAGGGAGCCGATGCTCGGGTACCCCTCCGGCGGGCGGTGCGACTCGTAGATCAGCACGCCCTGCGCCCGCTGGGTCGAATCGTCCACGACGAGCACGGCATAGGTGGTGGTATCGCTGACCGAACTGGCTGGGAAGCCCGCTCCCTGATACTCCATGGTCAACGCGCCCTTGGTGTAGGTGACCAGCACCGTGCTTTGTTGGGGCGTGCCGACAACCCGAACGGGGAGCGTGCCTGGCAGCCCGCGCGGCGCCTCGGTCAGGACGAACGGCAGACGCCGCAGCCGGTCCTGGATCAGGGATGGCCCGATGAGCTGCGCCATGCCGCACGTGGGCGAGCGGGATCGGTCGCC
>DASQAM010000108.1:0-15501 GCA_035635735.1 Gemmatimonadales bacterium
GAACATCATGCTCATCGGTCCGACCGGCGTGGGCAAGACGCTCCTCGCCCAGACGCTGGCGCGCATCCTCGACGTCCCCTTCACCATCGCGGACGCCACCACGCTCACCGAAGCCGGCTACGTGGGTGAGGACGTGGAGAATATTCTCGTCCGGCTGCTCCAGGCCGCGGACTTCAACGTCTCCGAGGCCGAGCGCGGCATCGTGTACATCGACGAGATCGACAAGATCGCCCGCAAATCGGAGAACCCGAGCATCACCCGCGACGTATCGGGCGAAGGCGTCCAGCAGGCGCTCCTCAAGATCCTCGAAGGGACGGTGGCGAGCGTGCCGCCCCAGGGCGGCCGCAAGCACCCGCAGCAGGAGTACATCCAGGTCAACACGAAGGATATCCTGTTCATCTGCGGCGGCGCCTTCGACGGCCTCGAAAAAATCATCGAATCGCGCACCGGGCGGCGGCAAATCGGCTTCACCAAGGAAGAGCTCGCAAGAGGGGAGCCCGAGAAGCTCAAGAAGAACCCCTTCATCGATGTGGAGCCCGACGACTTGCTGCGCTACGGGCTCATCCCCGAGCTGGTGGGCCGGCTCCCAGTGGCGGTGCCGCTCGACTCGCTGGACGAGGACGCCCTGATCCGCATCCTCATCGAGCCCAAGAACGCGCTGTCCAAGCAGTATCAGAAGCTGTTCGAGCTCGAGGACGTGCGGCTCACGATCGAGAAGGACGCGCTCAAGGCGATCGCCCAGAAGGCGATCAAGCGGGGCACCGGCGCCCGCGGCCTCCGCGCCATCCTCGAAGAAATGATGACCGACATCATGTTCGACCTGCCGAGCCGCGACGACGTGCGCGAGGTCGCCATCACGGCCGAGTGCGTCTCAGAAGGCCGGCAGCCACTGCTCGTCACGGAGCGCGTGCGCCAGAAGAAAGAAGCCTGACCACACCCGCTCCCGACCCCCGTTTCATCGGCTCATTCCCCCGGGCCGACGCCCCACTCAGTCCCGCCCTTCCCGAAGTCGCCCTGATCGGTCGATCCAACGTCGGAAAGTCCAGTCTCTTGAATGCGCTGGCAGGCCGGCGGATTGCCAAGGTGTCCGGAACGCCGGGGAAGACCCGGATGCTGAACGTCTTCGAAATGCCCGGCGCGGGATTGGTAGCCTACTACCTCCTGGACCTCCCCGGCTACGGCTATGCGAAGGCCTCGCACACCGACCGCCGGGCATTTCGACTCCTCATCACCCACGTGCTCGACCGCGCGAAGCTCGCCGGCGTCCTCTGGCTGCTCGACATCCGCCGCGAACCCTCCGACGAGGACCGCGCGAGGCAACAACTCTTCGCCGAGCGCGAGACCCCGGTGCTCGCGGCGCTCACGAAAGGCGACACGCTGGCCCGGGCCATGCGGGCGCGTCGCGCCGCTGAGCTGCGCACCGCGCTCGAGCTCGAGGAGGACCAGATGATCGTGACGAGCGCGCGGGAGAAGGAGGGGATTGACGACCTCCGGGAGGCCATTGCAGGCCTGATCCAAAGGCTCCCAGAGACCCCACAATAGGTCAGACCTGGTACGTCTGAAGCACCCCATCGGGTCTGCGCCCCGTCACCAACATCGCGGTCGACAGCGCATCCGCCGCCACCGCCGTCCGCGTGACCACCGAGGCCTGTCGCAGCGCGCGGGCCGGCCATCCCGTAGCGGGATCCATGACGTGACCTGCGACGAGCGGCCCGTAGCGTACGATCGACTCGGTGTTCGCCGCGGTCGCGAGGGCCGCGTCCCGTAGCCGCGTTGCCGCTACCGCGCGGCCCCCGCCGGGGCGATCAGGGTCGGCGATCTCGACCAGCCAACCCGGCTCTCCCGGCGGCGTGCCGATGGCGGCCACGTCGCCGCTCACGTCGATGAACGCGCGACGCAGCCCGCGCGCGCGCAGCAGCTCCAACGCCCGGTCGATTCCGTAGCCGACACCGATCGCGCCGAAGTCGAGCTGCGTATGGGTACTCGGGCATTGGACCACGTCGCCGTCGAGCTCCACCACCGCGGCCAGGACGGCCTCGCGCGCTTCGGCAAGCTCCGCGGCCGTCGGTGCGCTCGCCCGATGCCGGTGAAATCCCCACACGCGCATCAGCGGCTCAACCGCCACGTCGAAGGCGCCCCCGGTGGCGCCCTTGAATGCCGCGGCCTGCGCCAGCACCGCCCGCAGATCCCGGTCCACTCGCATCCGCTTCCGGCCCGCTCGGCGGTTCAGCTCGCACAGGTCGCTCGCCGTGTCGAACAGCGTCAGCGGGCGCTCCACCCGCCGCAGCTCGGCCAGCGCGGCCGCGCAGGCGTCGAGCCCTTCCTGCTCTGAGCCCGCGAACACCATCACGTGAACCGGCTGCCCCATCGCCCACGACCAGCGCTCCACGAACACTTCGTCCGCGCGCCAGCGCGGCATGCGGGGGACGAAGACTAGGCCGAGACCGGCCCCGATGGTTCCGACGAACTTGCGTCGGTTCATGCGCCCACCCGATCGGGCAGCCCTCATGACGGGTTCCCCTCCACGCGCCGTACCTCCCGCAAGATCAGATACGACTGCACGTAGAACGTCATCGCAAGGAGCGCGCTGGAGGCTTCGAGCAGCCAGCTGAAGCGCGGATCGACGTACTGCATCAACCACATGGCCGAGAACGATACCAGCAACGCCACAAACGGCTCGGCGATGAGCCAGCGTTTCCAGCGCTCTGACACCCGCTCGCACAACGCCACCCCGACCCCGGTCAGCACGAAGATCACCGCCATGGAGAGGAGATGGGTGTGAGTGATCGTGAGCATCTCCGCGAATGATTTGGGGAACTGCATCGCCGCTTGTGTCGCCTCGGGATCGACACCGCGGTAGCGCGCCGCCACCCCCGGCGGCACGAGTCGCGTGGTGTGCCAGACGAAGACGAGCGACGTGGTGTAGCCCACGAGCTGGACGATGGTCACCCACCGTGCCAGCGTGCGAAGCGTCGTGGGTACGCTGCGCCAACTGACGGTCATCGGATCGCCCCGCTCTGATGCCAGGCAGTGAGCTCCGCGAGCATGCGCCGCACGCCGAGCGTGACCGCATGCACGCTGATCGTGGCGCCCGATATGCTGCGGATCTCCTTCCCCACGCGCAGCGAATCGCCGGTGCTCTTGCCCCGGAACTGCCGCCGCCACGGCTCGTAGGCCACCTCGCCTCCGTACGGCTCGCGGTACACGAGGATGTCCACGTCCTTGAGACGGTCGGTCGGATCGATGGCCACGAGAAACGTGATCGGCTGGTCTTTGCCCAGCACGTTGCCGACTGCGGCGAAGCCGAGCAGCGAGTCGGCGCGCGAGACCCGCAGCACCCTGGCCGTGTCCACCCGCAGCGTGTCCACCCGCGCGCCGGGACCGAACAACCGGGCGATCGACCCGGCGACCTTGGTCGGTGGGGCCGCCGGGTTTTGCGCCGTGACGAGGAGCGCCGCGAGCGCGAGCGTCATGTCAGAACTGGTAACCGACGCCGAGACTCAACACCTCGGACTCGCCCGCGCCGGCTGCGTTGCGAAGCAGCGCATAGTCCCCCTTGAACGCGGTGTTCCAGGTAGGCTTGTAGGTGACGCCGAACGTCGTAATGCGGCGGGCCAGCGACCGGTCCCGCGTCACGCCGACGGGAACGCTGGCCTGGGTGTCGTAGCGCTCGTGGCGGAGGAAGGCGTTGAGCTTGTGGGAGGACGTTGGGGCGACGAGTCGCAACAGATCATAGGCCCCCTCGACATAGCCGCCGGCGATGCGGCTGCCGACGGACTTTCCGTACGCCGCGTTGATCGCCTGGGCATCGCTCACGCTGATGTTCGCCACCACGGCCCGAGCCGCGAAGGGCCCGTTCTCGTAGCGCGCGTCCGCGGAGACGAGCGCCACCGGAGCCCCGAAACTTCCCGTCCCCACCGCGGCATTCGTGTCCGCCGTGCCCCCATACCAGAATGACCCGCCGATCTTCAGGCCCGGCCGCGCCCATTCGAGCCGCCCCGTGAAGGACGGGTTCGCGAAGCTCGCCTGCCGACCCTCCTGGCGTCCCTCCCGGATCCCCGCGGCGGCCGAAAGGCCGTCGGCGCGGAGGCCGTTCACGAGGTACACCCGATACGCGAGCCCGCTGCCACCGGGAATCGTCCCCACCGCACCGAGGCCGATCTCGCGCCAGGTGGTGGGAATCACGTCGTGATCGAAGCCGGGGCGCTCCACGCCGTTGAAGGTCGGCGGCTCGTGGGTCTCGTTGATGATCCCGACGGGCGGCAGCACGAGCCCCGTGCGCAGGGTGATCCAGTCTCCCAGCCGGTAATCGAGGAAGGCCTGCTCGAGCGCGACCTCCCCGCCGGCCTTCCCCCCCTCGATCTTCGCGTCCTCGACTTCGAGCTCGGAGCGGAACGTCAGTCGCTCATCGAAGCTGTGCGCGAGGTAGACGACGAAACGGGCGAGGTTGACGACGGGGGGAGTCTTGGGGCCGGTGGGGTTGGTGTAGTGCACCTCGCCATAGCCCCCGACGGTCGTGCGCTCCTGGGCGGCGAGGATCTGGAGGGGACAGGGCGCCATGACAACAAGGAGGCCCCACCGGACGACCGTCCGCATTACAACTCCGTGGTATGGCTAGTTGAGAATGGATATCAACCAGAGATACCCGAATCTAAAAGTCGGGATTCGGACGGTCAAGCAGCCATTATTCTTGTGCCAACCAATGTCGTTCATTCTCGTCGCCCTCGTTCTGCTCCTTGCGGGTGGGCTCGGTTGGGGAGCGCTGCACCTCAAACGGCGGCTCGAGCGCAGCGAGCGCGACCGACGGCGGGCGGCGGACGAGCTGAACCGCCGTCTCTCTGAGCTTTTCTCGCTCCAAGAGTTGTCCTACATCCTCGCCGGCTCCTTGCAGCTCGATCGTATCGTGGAGCAGGTGGTGCGTTATGCAATGCGGTTTCTCGACGCCCAGGGAGCGCTGGTCGCGCTCGCCGCGGAGGGGGAAGGCAGCGGGGATCGTCCTCTACACGTGACGGCGGCCGAGGGGACGTTGGCGGGACTCGCCGGTCGTGCCGTCGCTCCCACCGATCCCGGTCTCGTCGTCCGCTCGCTGAGTCGCGAGCGGCTCGAGCTGGTCCGCAGCACGGGCGGCGAGCCGACGCGGCTCCTGGGGGACGTGGCTGTAGAGTCTGCCGCCGCGGTGTCTTTGCGCGCGCACGGCGTGGTGGTGGGCACGCTGGTGATCGCGAATCCTCGGGACCGCACGTTCCCGCCCGAGGACATGCGGTTGCTCTCAACCGTGGCCACGCACGCCGCGATCGTGATCGCCAACGCCCGGTTCTTCCAGATGGTGCAGCACGCCAAAGAACAGTGGGAGACGGTGTTCGACGCGCTGTCTGAAGGGATCGCCGTGGTGGACGACCATGGGTGCATCAGCCGCGCCAACCGTGCGCTCGCGGCCATGCTCGGCGCCCCGATCCCGGCGGTGATCGGTTGTGACCTGGGCGAGGCGCTGCTCGGCCCCTCCAACGCCCTGCCCGAGCTGCTCGTCGCGGCGCGCGACGGCGTCCGCGTACAGCCGGTGGTGCTCCGCTCGGCGACGCTCGGTCGTACGATCCGCGTCAACGCCGCCCGCATCCCCGCCCCGGCCCCCGCGCACGACCAGAGCGTCGTGGTGCTGGTCGAGGACGTGACGGATCAGCAGGCACTGGAGGCGCAGCTGATCCAAAGCGAGAAGCTCGCCGCGGTGGGGCAGCTGGTCTCGGGCGTGGCGCACGAGCTCAACAACCCCCTCACGTCGATCGCCGGCCTGTCTGAGCTACTGCTCGAGCAGCAGGAGCTCGGCACGAAGGACCGCGGGCACCTGCGCGTGATTCACGAGCAGGCGGATCGCGCGGGACGGATCGTGCGGAACCTGCTGACCTTCGCGCGGAAGGGGCCGGGGGAGCAGGCCGCGGTAGATCTGAACGACGTGATCCAGCGCACCTTGCTCCTCATGAGTTATGACTTGAACCTCAAAGACATCACGATCGAGAAGAGCCTGGCGCCCCTTCCACCGGTGCTGGGGGATCGCCACGCGCTGCAGCAGGTGGTGATCAACCTGCTCAACAACGCGGCGCAGGCCGTCGCCGACAATCCGCCGGAGCGGCCGCGCGTGATCCTGCTCAGCACGTGGGTGGACGACCGGGTGCGGATGCGGGTCTCGGACTCGGGGGCCGGGATTGCAGACGCCGTGCTGCCGCACCTCTTCACGCCGTTCTTCACCACCAAGGAGCCGGGCCAGGGAACGGGGCTCGGCCTCTCGATCACCTACTCCATCGTGGACGCGCATGGTGGGCGTATCACGGTCGAGCGGCCGGCCGAGGGGGGCGCCGCGTTCCTCGTCGATCTGCCGCCCGCGCCGAGCGATGCCGTGCGGCGGGATACGGGCGAGGTACTCGCGCCGCCCGCCGCGAAGCGCTCCATCCTCCTGGTGGACGACGATCCCGCGGTGCGCCGCATGGTGAAGGCGCTATTCGGGCGCGACGGGCATACGGTGGAGGTGGCACGCAATCCGCAGCAGGCGCTCGACCTCGTGCGCGCGCGCGCGTACGACCTGATCCTCGCCGACGCTCAGGCACGGGCGCGCGACCATCTATTTGTGGAGCAGCTGGTGGAATCGCAACCGGGACTCAAGGACCGGGTGCTGGTGGCGACAGGAGATTTGCTGCCCGCGGCGGCGGAGGCGTTGGCCCGGCTGGGCCTGCGCTACGTGCGCAAGCCTTTCAACCTGCGCGATCTGCGGGACGAAGCGGCGCGGGTGTGGGCGGCCGCGGCAGGGGCCATGTCGTAAGCATCGCCCCACGGGATCTCAAGTAATGTCCCACCGCTCCCGGAACCAATCTAGGTCTCGCTCGGCAACTTCGAGTTCGTCGTCCGTGGTTTCGTCCCGGCGCACGTAGTAGAGCCGCCTTACGAGGACGGGATCGGGCCAATCTACGCCCCCAAGGTGGCAGGTCAGACCGTGCAGACGCCCGTCGACGACATACACGGAGAACGTCGCCGGACGCTCGAGGAAGTGGATGTCCGCTCGGACATCACCTATGGTGACGAAATCGGCGTCGGTGATCGGCGGTACCTCCTGTGGCACGGAGAGCTCGACGTGACCGCCACTCCAGCCGTACGACCGTCGAACGACGGTTGCCTTCCGCCACTGCTGTCTCAGGGCTTCGAGAACCCAGTGATCGCCCGCCATCAGCATGGTCGCTGCCTCACGCTCCAGCTCGAGTAATGGCGCGGGGATTGGCCTCGGGTCCAAGATGAGCGCCGCGCCCTCGGACGCATCGTGCAGGCGCCGCACGATGTTCTCCGGAATATCTTCAGGGTCCAACCACACGCCGCCGAGACACGCCCGGAAGCGATCATCGTGCAGCGCCCGCTGCTCCACACGCGTGACAAACCGCTCGCCGTGCTCGGCCAGGAGGTCCTCGAGCGGACCGGCGCCGATGATGTCCAGCACGTCCTCGGCGTTGGGGTGACCCACCAGCATCTCAATGGCCTGCCACGCAGTCTCTGGATCGTTTTCGACCAGCTGCCGGAGGGCTTCCCAGGACCAGAACTTGGCGTTGTACACGAACCACGATGCCACGACGGCCTCCTCGTCGGGCGCCAGCGCACTGGCCACACCGGGCGGGTCATCCGTGTTGTAGTCTGTGGTGTCGCCTGCCGCGCGCACAACCCGAGTCCAGACTTCCTCGGGTACCGAGTTCGGGCTTGAACCGTCGCCTTGCTGTGGCCGCATCCTCCACAAGACCCGCCGCACGGCGACTGATGTTGCGGCCGCTGCCTCTACCTGGTCGATGACCTCCGGGCCGTGCTGTCTGAGCAGGTCCATCAAGGGGCCGAGGACGTCGAAACTCGTGAAGCCGTGAAGCGGGGCACGATTGATCACCTCGAGGGCAAGCGCAAGCGCCCTGAGAGGGTCCTCGCGGATCAGCTCATCCAAACGGAAAGCGCCTCGGTGGTTCAGGCTCTGCGCGATCCACGCTTCCACGAGCTCCGGGATCGTCCGATACTTGGGCTCGTAGTGCGCCTTCTCGAGTACGGCCCGCGGCATGATGCGCGTGAGGCGAGCATTCCCTTCAACCAGCCGCGTTACGCGCTCGTGCCACAACTCCCAGTGCTCCTCGAGGAGTAGCTCGAGGCGATGGCACACCTGCTCGAGCACGTCATCATCGTCCGGCCGCAGGCGGACGATCTCCTCGAAAACCGGCCACGCTTTCTCAGGAGCCGAAACAATCCAGTCTTCCCACACGGACAGTGCGCGATAGCGGCGTTGCGGTTTCGGGCCGAGGCCCTCGTAATAATCGTGCGTGACGAGGTACTGTCGGGCGAGTTCCTGCGGGGAAATGTCTTTGTCGGACACTTGTAAAAAGCGGGCCCGGAATCGCGCTACGTGCGCAAGCCCTTCAACCTGCGCGATCTGCGGGACGAAGCGGCGCGGGTGTGGGCTGCGGGCGCGCTGTCGTAGGCCTCCGCCGGCCAGCCGAACGTCGCGAGGTTCACGGCTCCACCGGGCGCGAATTTCACGCCCTCCCGCAACAGCAGCGCGCGCTGCAACACGCTGTTGTGATCCGCGCCCGACAGTGAGATGCGACCCGCCGCATTGAGCACGCGCCACCAGGGCACATCGGAATCATCGGGGAGCGCGGAGAGGGCCCAACCGACGGTGCGCGCGGCGCCGGGACGACCCGCAAGCCGCGCCACCAGGCCGTACGTCGCGATGCGGCCTTTGGGGATGTGGCGCACGACCTTGTAGATGCGGTGATAGAACGGGTTCACATGCTCCCCGGCGCGCCTCGAGGTCACCTCCAACCTACCGCCGCCGCGCCGCTCGTCCAAGCGCGACTGCCCGCTAGAATACGCGCAACACGTCTTCCAGCAAGCCCGCGTCCCCGGACGAGAGGATTGACAAAACGTCGTCCAGTGCTCTGCGCTCCCGGGGCCAGGAGAACCGCGCGGCCGCCTCGGGCGGCCGCAACCACTCGGCGCGATCGTGCTCCGCCGAGTGCCGCACCGCCGCGCGAGCGTCCACCAGGCCGGCAAACACGGGAATCAGGACGATCTCGTTCGTCTGGTGCCGGTAAAACGCCTCCACACGCGACACGTTGTAGAGCCGGGCGGGCTCGACGCCCGTTTCCTCGCGCAGCTCGCGCAGCGCCGCCTGCACCGGTGTCTCACCGGGCTCGATGTGCCCGTGCACGGTCTCCCACGAGCCCGGCGAGCGGCCACCCGGCGCGCGGCGCAGCACGAGCACCTCGAGCCCCGCCCCGCCGGATCGCAGCAGGTACGCGTCAATGAAGGAGACTTGTACGGAAGTCACGAATCAGCGACGGCGGCCCAGCACTGCCTCCAACCGTGCCGAGAGCGCCCGCGCCCGGAACGGCTTCGTGAGGAAGTCGTCCGCGCCCAGCTCGAACACCCGCACTTCGTTGTCTTCGTCGCTCTTCGCCGTCAGGACAATGACCGGGATGTCCGCGGTCGCGGGCCGCGAGCGCAGGTGGGACAGCACGCCGTAGCCGTCGAGGCCGGGCATGTTGAGGTCGAGCACGATGATGTCCGGGCCCACCCGGTCAACCTGATCGAGCGCCTGCACGCCGTCGCGCGCTTCGGAGACGATGTAGCCGTCGCGCTCGAGCAGGTCCTTCACGACCCTGCGCAGACTGTCCTCGTCGTCCACCAGCAGCACCTTGCGCGCCGGTAGCCCGTGCGGGCCGGAGACCCGCGGCGGCTCGGGCTCCTCCAGCAGCTCGAAGTGCGCCGTCAGCTCCTCGGGGGTGGCGGTGTAAGCCGAATCCGGGAAGCCCGCCGTGGCGCCCTGCGACGCCGGATACGGCTTCCCGCCGCCGGTCGAGCGGCGCGCGGCCGCGGCAGCCGCGTGGGGCGGATGCTCGTCCTCCTGCGGAATGTCCACGACGCGCGTCAACTCGTCGAGCGTGGATTCGCCGCGCAGCACGTGCTCCAATCCCGAATCCCACAGACCCTTCATTCCGCCCCGACGCGCCGCCCCTGCGATATGCTCCGCCGTCTCGCCCGCCGCGATGCGTCGCTCCACCTCGGCCGACACCGTCAGGACCTCGATGATCCCGAAACGGCCGCGGTATCCCGTCATGGCGCAGTCGGGACAGCCTGCCGCGCGATACAGCGGCGTCCCCTTCGGGACCCACTTCTTCAGGCGGTCGGCGGGCGCCTCCATCCACACTTCCTTGCAGGTGGGGCAGAGCTTGCGCATCAGCCGCTGCGCCACGACGCCCCGCAGGGCCGCCGCGATCTTGTAGGCTTCGACCCCGATATCGACGAGCCGTGTGACGGCGTTCGCCGCGTCGTTGGTGTGCAGCGTCGAGAGCACCAGGTGCCCGGTGAGCGACGCCTGCACGGCGATCTGTGCCGTTTCGCGATCCCGGATTTCGCCGATCAGCACCACGTTCGGATCCTGGCGCAGGATCGAGCGCAACGCCGAGGCGAAGGTCAGCCCGGCCTTCTCCTGCACCTGGACCTGCACGATCCCCTGCATCCGGTATTCCACCGGGTCCTCGACCGTCACGATGTTCACGCCCTCGCTCTTGATCTGGTTGATGCAGGAGTAGAGCGTGGTGGTCTTGCCCGAGCCCGTCGGCCCGGTGACGAGGATAATTCCCTCGTGGTTCTCGAGCAGCCGCCTGATGCCTTCCGTCTCGTTGGTATTCAGCCCCAGCGAGTCGAGCGACTTGACCGTGGCGCGCGAGTCGAGGATCCGGATCACGACCTTCTCGCCCAGCGACGCTGGCAACGTGGAGACGCGGAGGTCGATCGGCTGGCCGTTCACCGCCACCCGCGCCCGGCCGTCCTGCGGCCGCAGGCGATCGGCGATGTCGAGCTCGGACATGATCTTGATGCGAGAGATCAGCGGCAGGCCGGCTTGGCGGGGAATCTTCATCACCTGCCGCAGCACGCCGTCGATACGGTACCGCACCGCCACGCCGCCTTCTTCCGGCTCGATGTGGATGTCGCTTGACCGTTGGAGAATCCCTTCGGAGATGATCAGGTCCACGAGCCGGACGACGGGTCGCTGGCTCGCCTCCGCTTCGGACGCCGCGATCTCGTCGGGTGCCGCGTCCTGCAGGTGCTCCAGGGTCGCGCTCTCCATCCCCTCGAGCAGCTTGTCGACGGCCTTCTCGGGACGGTACAGCTCGTCCAACCGCTCCGCGATCTTGGACGGCGCGAGCAAGAACATCCGGATCTCACGGGCGGTGGCGAAGGCCAGGGCCTTCTCGGCGTCGAGGTCGAACGGGTTCGCCGTCGCCACCTCGAGGTAGGAATCGGTGGCACGAAGCGGCAGGATATGGTAGCGGCGCGCCACCTGCTCCGGGACGCGCTCCTTAGCGGCCGGATCGAGCTGCGCCAGGTCCGCGAGCTTCAATCGGAAGCGCGTGGACAGCGCCGCGAGGATCTGCTCGTCGCTCGCGATCTTCTGGGCCACGAGGGTCTCCCACAGCCTCGCCGGTGGTGGGGCCTTCTCCCGCAGCTCAACCAGCAGCTCCGGGGTGACGACACCCTCGAGCGAGTGCGCCAGCCATTCATCCGGGAAGTGTGTGTCGGCCATCCGCTCCCTAAGGTAAGTCGCGGAGGGAGGTTGGGGGAGGTTCGGGAGGTTAGAGGAGGCTGTTTAGCGCGCGATCAACCTCCCCTAACCTCCCCCGACCTCCCCCAACCTCCCCTAACCTTCCCAAGCCTGCCTCTACAGTATTCCCCAAAAGTCACGCGTCACGTCGAAGGCGAACCCCAGGCGGTGCGTGGCGGTGCCGTATCCTGCCTCCCAGCGGAACACACCCAGCCATTCGAAGGCGAGGCCGAGCGTGATACGTGTGCCGGGCGTCGCCGCCCACGGCGTGCTCGTCACCGGAGCGGCGGCCCAGCCGAGCGCCACGTAGGGTGCGACAGTGATGGTCCGAGGCGTGCGCGCGTACGGGCCGACGCCGAGTGACACGAAGGGGACGGGGACGCGCCACTCGAGATGCAGCAAGGCCATGCGCCGGCCGCCCCAGCTGCGGAAGTCGTCGCCGAGGAGTGTTCCGCGCCCACCCAGCACCAACGCGCGGTGGGCCGGGAGGTCGGCGCTCGCCACGCCGCCTTGCGCCCGCAGCAGCAGCCGCGTGGCGCCCGCGGGGAACAAGACGTGACCCGCGCCGGAGAACCGCAAATAGGTGGCGCCGCCGTCCTTCCGGCCACCCTCGAGCATCGTCTCGACGTGCAGATCGCGCCGCACCGCGAAGCCCTCGCTCTTGCGCTCGAGCGCGAGCTGCACCAGGTCGACCCCAGGGCCGCCCAGGGAGGGGTTCGGCCGGAAGCTGCCGTTCGCGGGCGCCGAGGTCACCGCGAGCGAGCCGATCGACTCCCGTCCCGCGGTGGCCCGCCACTCGCTGCGCACGCCAATGCCGTGCCGGTAGGTGATGCGCCCGCCGTCCGCCAGGTAGTAGTCGCCGTAGTCGTGGCCGAATTCCTGCGACGCAAACGAGTTGAGGAGCGGCGCGATGACGGCGGCGTCGCCGACGTCGCGCACCTCGCGATACACGCTCACCTCGAGCGCGCTCCGACCGCGCCGGTCCACCGCGCTGAGGGCGCCCTTGGCGCGGTGGTCCGCGAACCCGTAGCTCGCGCGGGCGCGGAGCTCGCGCCGCTCGCCCCCGCCGCGCACCACCAGCCCCGCGCCCGCCGCGAGCCCCTCGACCCGGTTCGCGTGCAGCAGGTCGGACACGCCCCGCACGCCCAGCCGGCGGCCCTTGAGACCGGTGAGGACGCGCCGGCCGGCGATCTGCTCCACCTCCGCGCGCACGCGCTCCAGGTCGTTCTGGCGCACCGGCTCGGCGATGTCCTGGAGCGCGGCGCCGAGCGGCTCCTTCCAGGGAAAAGAATCGCGCTCCGCCTTCGGTAGGAACGTGATCTCGTCGCCCGCGAACCAGCTGTTCGCGAGGCCGAGGTTGAGCACGTAGCCGTCGATCTCCCACCGGGCGCGGATGATGCCGCGCACCGGCACGTCGAGCCACGTCGCGCGCCGCCGGATCTCGATCTCCTGCCGGTAGGGCAGCCAGTAGCGCCGCTCCCACAACGCGTTGTCGAGCACGATGCTCACGTCCTCGAGCTCGGCATCGAGATAGGAGCGCGGCGTGAAGTTGAACGCCATGCGCACCAAGTCCGCGGTCTCGGCGTCCAGATACAGGGTCCCGACGACGCGGGGGAGGCCGAAATCCTTGGGACGCACGCGCAGGGTCACCACCCGCACCTCGCGCTCCGGCAGCATGATGGTGGTCGTGTCGCCCAGCGCGAAGTCGTAGATGTCGGGGCCTGCCGGTGAGAGCGGATGAGGCACGTCCCGCACCTCGTCCCCTTCGCCCAGGCGCATGGCGGCTCCGAAATTGTTCTGGATGATGCCGAGGTGATCGCGGTGGTAGTTGATGTCGGTGGGGAGCTCGGTCTGGTCGCGCCACCCGATCACGCGCTGCTT
Source organism: Gemmatimonadales bacterium (assembly GCA_035635735.1). Classification (GTDB taxonomy): domain Bacteria; phylum Gemmatimonadota; class Gemmatimonadetes; order Gemmatimonadales; family GWC2-71-9; genus AG41. The sequence continues at coordinate 13,496 of DASQAM010000108.1, forward strand.
GCTGCTCGCCGGGGCCTTCCAGTACACTTCCAGCTCCAGTTGGTCGGCCTTGACGAGCCGTGGCGGATCGGCGAGCCCCTGGCCGAACGCGCCGAGGAAGAAGAGGAAGCCATGAGCCTGGGCCTTGTAGTCGTGGAGGGAGGAGTCGGCCACCGCACCGCCGCGGCGCAGGACGGCGCGGCGTGCCAGCACGAGTGCCGCATCCGAGTTCCACGCCTGGGCGGCGGCGGGCGCGGGACGGAGCAGCACGCCGAGGGCGAGGACGGCGGCGAGCGCCACGCGCATCCGACCCAAATCTCGCGGCGTGCCGGGCCCTGGGCAACGGTCCATGCCCGGTGTACCCCGCTTCGCGCCGGATGACCGACCCCCGCGCCGATTTCCTCGCCCGCGCCGAGCGGGGCGGGATGGTCCCCGTGCTGCGCGAGGTGGTGCTGGACGGCGACACGCCGCTCGCAGCATTCGTGAAGGTTGCCCGGCCGCCGTTCGGGTTCCTCCTCGAATCGGTCGTGGGCGGCGAGCGCTGGGCCCGCTATACGTTCCTCGGCACCGAGCCGCGCGAAGTGTGGCGTTACCGCGCCGGCAGCCGCGTGGTCGAGCGTTGGACCAAGGCCACGGGCTGGCAGGGCGCCGGCGAGACCGAGGACCCGATCGGCCACCTGGCCCAGCGCCTGCGGGCCTTGCCCGCCGCACCGGTGCCGGGCCTGCCGCGCTTCACGGGCGGCGCGGTGGGTTATTTGGGCTACGACCTGGTGCGCACCGTCGAGCGGCTGCCGCACCCCCCCGCCGACACGCTCGACCTGCCCGATGCGGTCATGATGATCGCCGACACGCTGGTCATCCTGGACAACCTGTTCGGGCGGGCGATCGTCGTGGCCAACGTCGAGGTGCCGCCGCGCGCGGGACCGGCCGAGCGGCTGCGATTGTACGACGCGGCGGAGGCGCGGCTGGACGACATGATCGCGCGCCTCGGCCAGCGGCACCAGCTTGCGCCGCTCGCCCTGCGGAACGGCCTGCCCCCGGTCGCCACCGAGTCGCGCTACCCGCGTGACGCGTTCGAGCGCGACGTCGCGCGCGTGCTCGAGTACGTGGCCGCCGGCGACACCTTCCAAACCGTGCTGTCGCGCCGCCAGGAGATCCGCGGCGCCGTCGACCCCCTCCTCCTGTACCGCTACCTCCGCGCCCTCAATCCCGCTCCCTATCTCTTTTACCTCGCGCTCGACGACGTCGCGCTGGTCGGCAGCTCGCCGGAAGTGCTGGTCCGCGTGGAGGGGAGCGAGGTCACCGTCCGGCCCATCGCCGGCACCCGCCCGCGCGGCCGCACCCGCGAGGAGGACGACGCGCTCGCCCACGAGCTGCGTGGCGACGAGAAGGAGCGCGCCGAGCACATGATGCTCGTGGACCTGGGCCGAAACGACGTGGGGCGGGTGGCGCGGTTCGGCAGCGTGCGCGTCACGGACCTGCTCACGATCGAACGCTACTCTCACGTGCAGCACCTCGTGAGCGAAGTGCGCGGACAGCTGCGCGACGGCTACGACGCGCTCGACGTGTTCAAGGCCTGCTTTCCCGCGGGCACCGTGACGGGTGCGCCCAAGGTGCGCGCCATGGAAATCATCGACGAGCTCGAGCCCGAGCGGCGCGGGCCGTATGCCGGCGCGGTGGGGTACGTCGGCTGGGGCGCCGCGAACCTCGACACCGCCATCGCGATCCGCTGCGCGCTGGTGCGCCGGGACCGCGTCGTGGTGCAGGCCGGCGCTGGGATCGTGGCCGACTCGGATCCGGCGCGCGAGTTTCGGGAGACCGAGGACAAGGCGCAGGCCGTGCTCAAGGCGTTGGCGCTCGCCAAGGCCGGAGGGTGAAGTATATTTGGCGCCTGTGTTCAAGCTGCTGAGCACGACGGGCGAGCAGTCCATCGACCTGCAGCCAGGTCGCACCATCGTCGTCGGGCGCGCGGTGACGAGCGACGTCCCGATTTACGACCCTACCATTTCCCGCCGCCATGCCGAGGT
>DASQAM010000109.1:0-2036 GCA_035635735.1 Gemmatimonadales bacterium
GGTTCCCAGGACCCGCCAAGGACAAAGCACGCACGGCCAAGGGACCGCGGAGGGTCGCATGACCACTGCGGCGATCCCGCGCCCCGAGCCGTCCGAATACGTGCCGTACTATGAGACCTACCTCTCGAAGGTCCCGAAGGGGGACCTCCTGAAGCTCCTTGAAGACCAGCGGCGCGAGACCCAGCAGCTGCTCGCCGGCCTGTCCGAGGCCAAGGCGCTGCATCGCTACGCGCCGGGGAAGTGGAGCATCAAAGAGGTGGTCGGCCACCTGATGGACAGCGAGCGCGTGTTCTGTTACCGCGCCCTCGCGTTCGGGCGGGCGGACGCGAACCCCCTCCCGGGGTTCGACGAGAAGGCGTGGGTCCCCCCCGGACGGTTCGACGGGCGGGCCCTCAAGGACCTCGCGGCCGAGTTGGACGCGGTGCGGAGGGCGACCATCGCTCTGTTCTCAGGACTAAACGCGGACGCCCTGGCACGGCACGGGACGGCCAACAACAACCCGATTACCGTGCGCGCGCTCGCCTGGATCATCGCCGGCCACGAGCGCCACCACGTCGGGATCCTGCGGGAGCGTTACCTGGCATGAGCCCGGCGATCTTCCTGCTCCTCGCCGCTGTGGCGGCGCAGGGAGACACCGGCAGTTTCGTCGTCCACAACTTCCGATTCGCGAGCGGCGAGGTGCTGCCCGAGCTGCGGCTGCACTACCGCACGCTCGGCCAGCCACGGCGCGATGCCGCGGGTCGGGTGCACAATGCCGTCCTGGTTCTCCACGGCACCGGCGGGTCCGGCGCGCAGTTCCTGTCGCCGCTGTTCGCCGGCGAGCTCTTCGGCGCCGGCCAAGCGCTCGATACCGCCACGCACTACGTGATCCTGCCCGATAACGTCGGCCACGGCCGGTCCTCCAAGCCGAGCGACGGGCTGCGCGCGCGATTCCCACGCTATGCTTACGAGGACATGGTCACCGCCCAGTACCGCCTCGTCACCGACGGGCTGCATGTGAATCACCTGCTGCTGGTGATGGGCACCTCAATGGGCTGCATGCACAGCTGGCTCTGGGCAGAGCGGTATCCCGACATCATAGATGGTGTCGTCCCGCTCGCCTGTTTCCCGGCGCAGATCGCGGGGCGGAACCGGATGTGGCGCAAGATGATCATCGACGACATCAAGACCGATCCCGACTGGAAGAACGGCGAGTATGCGACGCCGCCCCGCGGCCTACGTGCCGCGCTCCAGCTCCTGTTCACCGCCGGTAGCGCGCCCCTGGTGCAGCAGCGCCTCGGGCCCACCCGAGACTCGGCCGATGCGTACATCACCCGCTGGCTCGACACCCGCTTCGCCGAGACCGACGCGAACGACCTGATGTACCAGGTGGACGCCTCGCGCGATTACGACCCGAGTACCGCACTGGATCGCATCACCGCCCCGGTGCTCGCGATCAACTCGGCCGACGACTTCATCAACCCGCCGGAGCTCGGGCTCATGGAGCGTCTGATCCCGAAGGTGAAGCGCGCCCGTTACGTCCTGATTCCCACGAGCGAGCGGACGCGAGGCCATGGCACCCACACCGCGGCGGCCGTCTGGAAGGAGTATTTCGGGCCGTTCGTCGCGGCGCTGGAGCGGGCTCGGTGAAAGTCACCGTCGGCAAGCGGGCGTCCCGCAGCCTCACGCTCACTTCCGAACACGTGAAAACGTTCGCGCAGTTGACAGGCGACTACAACCCGCTCCACTTCGATCCCGAGTTCGTCGCGCGGACCAGGTTCGGCAAGCTGGTCGTGCAAGGGGGGCTCACCACCGGACTGCTGCACGCCCTCGTGGCGATGGACCTCCCGGGGCCGGGCACCGTGTTCCTGAGCCAGAACTGGAAATTCACGGCTCCGGTCTACATCGGGGATACGATCACGGCCGAGGCGGAGATTGTGAGCGTGCACGAATCGAAGCCGGTGTGTCAGTTGAAGATCAAGGTAGCGCGGCAGACGGGAGAAACGGTGCTCGAGGGAGAGGCGTGGTGCTACAGGCTCGGTCCCGACGACCGCTAG
>DASQAM010000110.1:0-2215 GCA_035635735.1 Gemmatimonadales bacterium
GGTGAAGTAGCGGCGCACCAGCTCGGGCGGCATTTCCGTGAACGCCGGCTCGGCGTATTCGGCGGTCTCGGTGCGCTCGAGGCTGGTCCGGTCGATGTCGGTGGCATCCACCCGGGCCCGGGGGAAGAGCGTCGCCTGGCCGAGCCGGCGCGCCGCCTCGGCGAGCGCCACCGCGACCGTGTAGGGCTCCTCACCCGACGCGCATCCGGCCGACCAGGCACGCACCTCGCCGCGGCGCGCCTTCCAGAGCGCGTCGAGCCACGGCTCGAGGGCCCGCCACGTCTCGAAGTTGCGGAAGAACTTGGTGACGTTGATGGTGAGCGCGTCGAGCAGCAGGTCGTACTCGTGCCCGTCTTGGTCGAGGACCAGCGCGTAATCGTCGAAGGTGTGAACGCCGCGCGCTCGCATCCGCACGGCGATGCGGCGACGGAGACAGCGGTCCTTGTAGGAATCGCAGGCCAGGCCGCGCGCCCGCGTGATCTTCCGCGTGAGCGCCCGGAACGCCCGCTCGTCCTGCTCCGACGTCACGACAGCGCGCTCAACGTGTCCAGATTGGCCTTGACGAGCTCGTGCTTCGGGTTGATCTCGAGCGCCTTGCGCCACAGCTGGGCCGCGAGCTCGCGGCTATTCCGCTTGTACGCGATGTTGCCGAGCTTGAAGTAGACGTCGTCTCCCAGATCGGGGGCGAGCTCGATGGCGCGACTGTACGCTTCCCACGCCTCGTCGTAGCGCGAGCCCCGGTAGGCCAGGTCCCCCAGGTTCTTGGACAGTTGGGGGAGCGAGGGTTCGTTCTTGCGCGCGGCGCGCACCAGGTCTTCCGCGCCCGTGAGATCGCCCGACAGCTCCTTCAGAACCGCGAGGTTGTTCTGCAGCGCCGCGTGCGAGGGGTAGGCTTCCCCCCCTTCCTCGGCCAGGTCCTGTGCCAGCTCGAATTCCCCCGCCCCGGCAGCGGCCAGGGCGCGGGCCCAGAACCAGGCGGGCGGCGGCGCCTTCCCGAACAGCTCGCGCGCGCGGTCGAGCCGCCCGGCGGCGCCGCCGTAGTCGCCGCGCTTGAGCGCCACCACACCCCAGCCCAGATACACCTTGGCGTCGGTCCGCGCCCGCGTCGCGGCTTCTCCGTAGGCGGCTTCCGCCTCGTCGAGCCGCCCGAGCTGCTCGTACGCGAAGCCGAGGTTGTGGAACACCGCCGGTCGCCCGCCGCCTTTCTCGGCGGCCTGGCGCAGCGCCTCCATCGCCTCGCGCCACCGCGCCTGCTTGAGGGCGACGAGGCCGATATAGAAGTGGGCGTTCGCTTCCCCGGGACGCAGCTCGGCCACACGGCGAAACTCACGCGCCGCCTCGTCCAACATGGCGGTCTTGTAGAACGCGATGCCCAGGTTGCGATGCTCCTCCACCCGCGCGTCGGTGATTTGAGCGTCCGCCGGAGACGCGGTGCGCCCGGCCCGATGCACGAACCCGGCGGTGATCAAGCCGTACAGCGCCTTGCCGATCTCGAACTCGCCCAGCCCGGAATCTTCGATCACCTGGTTCACGTCACGCGATGCATCGAGCAGCGGCAAGAGGCGCTGCTGCGTGTCCGTGAGCTTGGCCTCGCTGATGGCGAGCCGGTCCTTGTCCACGACGAAGATCAGGTCGAATGAGGGGATCTTCTTCTCGATCAGGCTCCACTCGTCCACCCGGCGCGCGCCCTCGAGGAGCAGCGACTCGGGGTTGATCGAAACCAGGAAATCCTGACGCTCGGGGCGGACGTCCGACTCGAAGTTGAAGGTGCCCTGCGTCCAGGTGAACAGGTAGTAGACCGACTCCTCGATTTGTACGCGCATGTAGCGCTCGAGGTCCGCCTGGGTGATCACGCCCATCCCGACCAGCACCTCACCCAGCTTCTTGCCGTGCTCCTTGGTCTGGCGCTGGACCGCCGCCTCGAGCTGGCTCTGGGTGATCTTGCCGTGCTTCACCATGATGTCGCCCAGCCGGTCGCGCCGATTCACGATCGACGCGTAGCAGATCCGCCCCTTCTCGAAGTAGATGTAGCCGAAGTTCGAGCGATCGGCGATGGAGAGACATCCGGTCTTCTGCCCCAACGCGAGTAGCTGCAGCACGTCGGGGAGCGACGCTTCCTTGAGCGAGCCCTTGATGGCCATCAGCGGAACTCCTCGATCATACGGTCGGCCACGTCGGCCCAGTCCCACACGACTTTCTCGCGACTCTTGATGCC
>DASQAM010000111.1:0-5227 GCA_035635735.1 Gemmatimonadales bacterium
GATCCCGTTCCTCCGCACCGTGGTGGTGCCGCCGCTCCGGGCCACGCTCGGCTGGACGCCGTTCCTGAGCGGTGTGTTCTACGGGAACTCGCTCCTCGCCGGGTCGGTGATTCTCGCGATCATGATCGTGCCGTATATCGCCGCCGTCTCGCGCGAGGTCCTGCTCGCCGTCCCGGTCAGTCAGCGCGAGGCGGCGCTCGGCATGGGCGCCACGCGCTGGGAAGCCGTCTGGACCGCGGTGGTGCCCTACGGACGCGCGGGACTGATCGGCGCCGTCATCCTCGGCTTGGGCCGGGCGCTGGGCGAGACCATGGCGGTGACCATGCTGATCGGCAACCGACACGACATTGGTCTGTCGGTGCTGCAACCCGCCTACACCATGGCCGCGGCCATCGCCAACGAGTTCAGCGAAGCTACTACCAGCCTCTATCTGTCGGCGCTGTTCGAGGTCGGCCTCATCCTGTTCGTGGTCACCGTCGCGGTGAACGCTCTGGCGCGCGTCTTGATCTGGCGAGTCGCCCGCGGCACGGCGGTGGGGAGCCGGGCGCTGTGAGCGCGCGTCGGCTGCGTCGCCGCCTAGTCAGTGGCACCATGACCGCGCTGGTCGCCGTCCTGTCCTTGGTGGCGGTCCTCGCCCTGATGCTAATTCTCGGGCATCTCGTCGCGAAAGGCGCGTCGTCTCTCGATTGGAGTTTTTTTGTCAAGAATCCCGTCCCGGCCGGGCAATCGGGCGGCGGCGTCGCGAACGCGATCGTGGGGACTCTGATCATCGTGGGATCGGCCGCGCTGATCGGTCTGCCGATAGGCATCGGGACGGGACTCTATCTCGCGGAGTACGGCTCCGGCCGGCTCGGCTGGATCGTGCGGTTCGTGGCGGACGTCCTGAACGGCACCCCGTCGATCGTGGTCGGCATCTTCGCCTGGACCTGGCTTGTGAAGCCGATGGGCCATTTCTCCGCGCTCGCCGGGAGCGTGGCGCTCGCAGTGCTCATGGTCCCGATGCTGGCCCGGACCACCGAGGAGATGGTGCGGCTCGTCCCCCACTCGCTGCGGGAGGCCGCCCTCGCCCTGGGCTATCCGCGCTGGCGCACCTCGCTCCGCGTGATCGCCCGCACCGCCCTCGCCGGGATCGTCACCGGCTGCCTCGTGGGCATCGCGCGCGTTGCGGGAGAGACCGCGCCGCTGCTCTTCACGGCGCTCGGCAACTTAAACTTCTCGACGAGCGTCCTGCAACCCATGCAGACGCTGTCGCTCCAGATCTACGTGTACGCCACCGGACCGTTCGACGAGTGGCAACGTCTCGCCTGGGCGGCGGCGCTCGTGTTGATGGGACTCGTGCTGCTCCTTTCCCTCACCGCCCGCTGGGCGATTCGGCAACGTCATGGCGCCGCCCGCTGACGCCCGGCTGCAGCTCGAGACCGTGCGGCTCACGGCGCTGTACGGACGCCGGGCCGCGGTGAAGGACGTGTCGCTCATGTTCCCCAGACACACGGTCACCGCGTTGATCGGCCCCTCCGGGTGCGGCAAGACGACGTTCCTGCGTTGTCTGAACCGCATGCACGAGCTCTCGGAGGGAGGCTGGATCACGGGCAGAGTGCTGCTCGACGGGGAGGACATCTACGATCCCAGCGTCGATGCGATACGGCTGCGGCGGCGCATCGGCATGGTGTTCCAGCGGCCCACGCCGTTCCCGACGATGTCGATCTACGACAACGTCGCCGCGGGGCTGCGGGTGAACGGCGGCCGGCCCCGCGCCGAGGTCGATGCCGCCGTCGAGGGCGCGTTGCGCCGGGCCGCGCTGTGGGACGAGGTGAAAGATCGGCTGCGGCACAGCGCGCTCGCGCTCTCCGGCGGCCAGCAGCAGCGCCTCTGCGTGGCGCGGGCGCTCGCCCCCGAGCCCGACGTCCTGTTGCTCGACGAGCCGACGGCGTCGCTCGACCCGGCCGGCACGCAGCGCATCGAGGAGCTGTGCCACGAGCTCAAGACCCGCTACACGATCTGTATCGTGACCCACAACCTCCAGCAGGCCGCGCGCGTCTCCGACTACACGGCGTTCTTTTACCTCGGTGACCTCATCGAGATCGGGCGCACCGAAGAGCTGTTCACTAAACCGACGCAAGAGCACACCGAGGCGTACATTACGGGGAGGTTCGGATGACAACGGTCGGACTGCCGGACAGTCGGACGACACTGACCCCGGACGCGAGTCCGGGGTCCCCGGGCTTGCGCCCGGGGTCAGTGACCGCCCGTCCCGCCCCGGTCGCCACGCCCATCATCGACGTGCGGGCGTACAGTTTCTGGTACGGCGCGACCCAGGCGTTGTTCGACGTCACGGTCGCCATTCCGCGCCGTGCCGTGACCGCCCTGATCGGGCCGTCGGGCTGCGGCAAGAGCACCTTCCTGCGCTCGGTGAACCGGTTGAATGAGCTGATCCCCCACACCCGCCGTGCGGGCGACATCCTGCTCGAGGGCGTGTCGGTGTTCTCGAAGGGCACGGACCCCGTGGCGCTGCGCCGCGAGGTGGGCATGGTGTTCCAGCAGCCGAACCCCTTCCCCAAGACCATCTTCGACAACGTAGCCTACGGCCCGCGGTTGAACGGGCTCGCGCCCGAGCGCGAGATGGCGGAGCGGGTGGAGCGGGCACTGCGGCAGGCCGCGCTGTGGGACGAAGTCAAGGACCGTTTGCCAAGCCCCGGGACCGGACTGTCGGGCGGCCAGCAGCAGCGGCTGTGCATCGCGCGGGCCCTGGCCAACGAGCCCGAGGTGCTGCTCTTGGACGAGCCCTGCTCGGCGCTCGACCCGGGAGCGACGCAGCGCATCGAGGAGCTCCTGGTCGAGCTCAAGCAGAGCTATTCGATTCTCATCGTGACGCACAACATGCAGCAGGCGTCGCGCGCGTCGGACTTTACCGGCTTCTTCTACCTCGGCCACCTGATCGAATTCGGGCCCACCAAACAGCTCTTCACGAGGCCTGCGGACGAGCGTACCGAGGCCTATATCACAGGACGGTTCGGATGAGCGCCACCTCCACGGCGGCACACCGCCACTTCCACGACGAGCTTTCGGAGCTGAAGGCCAAGCTCCTGACCATGTCGGGCGAAGTCCAAGATGCCCTGGGACGCGCGCTCGACGCCCTGCTCCGCCGCGACGGCGACCTCGCCGCCCGGACGATCGCGGGCGATCACGCCGTCGACGCCCTCGAGCTCGAGATCGAGGAGACGGTGATCGACCTGCTCGCCACCCAGCAGCCCATGGCGCGGGACCTGCGCCTGCTGGTGGCCGCGACCAAGATCGCCAACGACCTGGAGCGGGTCGGCGACCACGCGGTGAACATCGCGCAGTCCGCCGAGCGGCTGCTCAAGGCCCGGCTGATCGCCCCGGAGCCCGAGCTGCTCGAGATGGCCCGCCAGGCGCGGGCGATGCTCTCCGGCGCGCTGGACGCGTTCGTGCGCGGGGACCCGAGGCTGGGACGGGAAATCTGCCGGCGCGACGATTCCGTCGACGCCCTGCATCACTCCGTGTTCCGCATCCTGCTCACGCACATGATGGAAGATCCGCACATCATCGGGGCGGCCATGGATCTGTTTCTGGTGAGCCGCAACCTCGAGCGCGTGGCGGACCTCGCGACCAATATCGCGGAAGACGTGGTGTTCGTGGTCGAAGGAAAGACGATCAAACATCACGCGGAAGGATGATCATCCCACCGCGACGCCGCTCCAGGAATTCGGAATTCGCGAACAGCTTGATGAGCGCCAGCCCGGCGACGAAGCCGCCGACGTGTGCCCAGACCGCCACGCCGCCGCCCTGCGCACCGGCGATGACGCCCACGGTGCCGAACAGCAGCTGCAGCACGAACCAATAGCCGAGGATCACGTACGCGGGCAGCGTGACCGTCGTAAAGAAAAAGCCGAGCGTGATGAGCGTATGCACGCGCACGCGCGGGTACAGCACGATATACGCCCCCATCACACCGCTGATCGCCCCCGACGCACCGACCATCGGCACGCGGGAGCCAGTATCGACGATCATTTGGGTCGCCGCGGCCGCCACCCCGCACACCAGGTAAAACACCACGAACCGGGCGTGCCCCATCGAGTCCTCGATGTTGTTCCCGAACACCCATAGGAACCACATGTTGCCGATCAGGTGCAGCCAGCCACCGTGCATGAACATCGAGGTGACGACTGTCCACCAGTTCGCGTCGGCGGTGAGGACGCAGCGCAGGCCTTCCCCGAGCGGCACCGCGGTCCCCGGCGGTACCGTGTGCAACACCTCGCCGGGAATCAGTCCGAGCTGGCAGACCGAGCGCGCCAACGGCTCCGGCGACCCCGCGCCCTGAACGAACAGCCAGGCGAGGACGTTTGTGACGATGATGCCGACGGTAACGAGGGGTGTCAGCTCGGTGGGATTTTCGTCCTTGTAGGGCAGCACGCACTAAAATCTAAGGTTGTGGAGGGTTGGGAGGTTGGGGGAGGTTAGAGGAGGTTGCCCCGGCACATACGCTGGCCTCCCCAACCTCCCGTCAGGCTGTCAAATTGACACCTTTTCCGGGCATAGGGCTTGCCTGTGCGACGGGGCGTTAGCAGCGCGCATCAACCCCAGGATAAGGAGCACTCGTCATGGCTGAGAAAATCATCGGGATCGACCTTGGCACTACCAACTCGGTAGTGGCGGTCATGGAGGGTGGCGATCCCGTCGTCATCCCCAACGCCGAAGGCGGGCGCGTCACCCCGTCCGTGGTCGCGTTCACGAAGGATGGCGAGCGGCTCGTCGGACAGGTGGCAAAGCGTCAGGCCGTAACCAACCCCCAGAACACCGTCTTCTCGATCAAGCGCTTCATGGGCCGGCGGGTGAGTGAGGTGGTGGAAGAGACGAAGCGGGTGCCCTACAAGGTGGTCGAAGGACCGAACGGCCTCGCCTCGGTCGAGATCCAGGGGAAGCGCTATACGCCGCCCGAGATCTCGGCGATGATCCTCCAGAAGATGAAGCAGACGGCGGAAGACTACCTCGGCCACAAGGTCGAGAAGGCCGTCATCACCGTCCCCGCGTACTTCAACGACTCGCAGCGCCAGGCCACCAAGGATGCCGGCAAGATCGCCGGGCTCGACGTGGTGCGCATCATCAACGAGCCGACGGCGTCGGCGCTGGCGTACGGCCTCGATAAGAAGAAGGAAGAGAAGATCGCGGTCTACGACCTGGGTGGCGGCACGTATGACATCTCCGTGCT
>DASQAM010000112.1:0-4190 GCA_035635735.1 Gemmatimonadales bacterium
TTCGATGGTGTCGAACGAGCAGATCACGCCGCTGTTCGAGGCGACGGTGCAGGCCACCGAAGAGGCGATCGTCAACGCCATGCTCGCGGCCCGGACCATGATCGGTGCCGACGACCTCACCGTGTACGCGCTGCCGCACGATCGGCTACGCGCCGTGCTGCGGAAGTACAACCGGCTCGGTCCGTAGTGGCGAAGAACGGCTCCTTCCCACCTCTCAAGGCGGTCGATTTGCGGGTCCGCCCGCTCGCACGCGCGGAGACCATCCCGTCCGCCTGGTATACGGACCCGCGCTTTCACGCGCTTGACCGCGACGCGATCTTCGCGACCACGTGGCAGCACGTGGCCGACAGCCATCAGCTCGCGCAGCCGGGCGACCACGTGATCGCCGAGGTCGCGGGTGAGCCGATCATCGTGGTGCGAGGGAAGGACGGGGCGTTGCGCGCGTTCTTCAACGTGTGCCGGCACCGTGGCGGGCCGCTCGCCATGAAGGACGGCAACGCAGACATGTTGATCTGCAAGTACCACGGCTGGACCTATCGGCTCGACGGCGTGCTGCGCGGCGTGCCGCATTTCAATCGCGTGGAGCTGTTCGACAAGCGCGACTACGGTCTCACGCCCGTACACCTCGCGGAGTGGGAGGGGTTGGTGTTCGTGAACCTGGCCGGGCACCCCAAACCGCTGGCGGCATTCCTGGAGGGTATCGGGGAGCGCGTCGCGCCGACCCGGATCGGCCAGCTCACGTTCGCGCGCCGGGTCGACTACGACGTGCGGGCGAACTGGAAGGTGTACGTCGACAACTACCTTGAGGGCTATCACGTGCCCTACGTGCATCCCGAGCTGTACTCGCTGTACGACTACGAGGGATACGTCACCGAGGTGCACGACTGGTACTCGGTGCAGGTGGGGCCGCTGACGGGGGACTCGAACGTCTACACGGCGGGCGGCGGCGAAGCGTTGTATTACCAGGTGTTCCCGAACCTGATGCTCAACGTGGTGCCGGGGCGGCTGCAGTCCAATCTGGTGATCCCGGTCGCGCCCGATCGCTGCAGGGTGGTCTTTCGGTACTACTACGACGACGTCGCCTCGGCCGCGGCGCGCCAGCGGATCGAAGCGGACATCGCGTTCTCGGACAAGGTGCAGCACGAGGACGCGGAGATCTGCGAGCGGGTGCAGCAGGGGCTGGGCTCCCGGGCGTACGACAAAGGCCGCTTCTCCGTGCGATTCGAAGAAGGCGTCTATCATTTTCAGAAGCTCTTGAAGCAGGCCTATCGGACCTGGCTCAAGCGCTGATGGCGGACCTCAAGCGCCAGCTCGGATTGCTCGATTCCACGATGATCAACGTGGGGACGATCATCGCGTCCGCGATCTTCATCGTGCCGAGCGTGATCGCTCTCAATCTGGGCGCGTCGCTTCCCACGATCCTCGTCTGGGTGGTGGGCGGAGCGGTGTCCTTGCTGGGCGCTCTTTCGGCAGCCGAGTTGGGCGCAGCCATGCCGAACGCCGGCGGCATCTACGTCTACCTGAGCAGGGCCTACGGGCCGCTGTGGGGGTACCTGTACGGCTGGTCGAGCGGCGTCGTGATCAACCCCGCCTCGATCGCCGCGATCGCCCTGGGATTCGCGACGTACGTCGGTTTCTTCTTTCCGCTCGGTGACGGGGGCACCAGGGCCGTCGCGGTCGCGTCGATCGTGGGACTCACCGTGCTCAACTCGCTCGGCGTGAGGCTCGGAGCGGTCACGCAAAACGTGCTCACCCTGACCAAGATCGGGCTCGTGATCGTGTTGATCGTCGTCGGATTCGTGCTGCCCGGTGGCAGCGTTGCGAACCTGGCGCCGCTCTGGTCCGATGCGCCGCTCGGCAAACAGATCGCGTCGTTCGGCGTCGCGCTCGTGGCGGTCCTATGGGCCTACGACGGCTGGATCGAGGTCACCTACGTGGGGAGCGAGGTAAAGGACCCGGAGCGCAACATGCCGCGCTCCATCATCCTGTCGACGTTCATTGCCATCGCGCTCTATTGTTTGGTGACGGCGTCGTTCGCCTACGTGCTCTCGCCGGCGAAGATGGGCGCGTCGTCCCTCGTGGCGTCCGATGCGGCGAAGGTCACGCTCGGTGCCGCGGGAGCGGGGCTCGTGGCCGTGGCCATCATGACGGCCACGCTCGGGTCGAACAACGGGATCGTGTTGACGGCGGCGCGCGTGCCGTACGCGATGGCGCGCGACGGCCTGCTGCCCCGCTGGCTGGCGACTGTGCACCCGCGCTTCCTGACGCCGATCCCCTCGCTCGCCGTACAAGCGGTCGTCGCGATCGCCCTGACCCTGATTTCGACCGATCCGTCGTGGAAGAACACGTACAATCACCTCTTCACGTACGTGGTCCTGGCCGAGTTCGTGTTCTATGGCATGTCATGCGGGGCGGTCATTGTGTTGCGGCGCAAGGAGCCCGGCATGGTGCGCCCGTACAAGGCGTGGGGCTATCCCGTCACGCCCCTCGTCTTCATTCTCTTCGCGCTCTGGCTGCTGTACAACACTGCCCGGGAGCAGCCGGGGGACGTGGCGATGAGCACGCTCCTCGTACTCGCCGGGTTGCCCCTCTACTGGTGGCAGCGCCGGCTTGCCGCCCGGGTCGCGGCAGCTCCCTAACGCTCCTACTCGTCGTCCGCGCGGGGCTTCTGCAGGTTCTGCAACGCGGCCTCCACGTCCTTCCGGGTGTCCGGGTATTTGAGCGTGCCTACGGCTGCCTGCAACCGCGGGATCCCGAGCTGACGCGGCAGCGTAAACTGGAACGCCTCCACCACCCAGCGCCGTACCGCCCGGCGCTCGTCGTTCAAGTGCGCGGTGAGCAGCTCGAGCGCGTGAGCGCTGCCGCGGGCCGCGAGCGCCGCCAACACATGTGCCGCGAAGCGGTGCGTGGCGAGCAGCGTCTCAAGGCGCGGGATGGCGCCGGTATCTCCCGTCTGCGCGATGATTCGATAGGCCGCTTCCTGGATCACGTCCTGGTACGAGGGTGTGGCGAGCCCCCAGGCGACGGCGCTGTCGCGCGCGGTCGAGTCGGCGCGGACCAGCGCCGTGAGCGCCGCGGCCCGCACTTCGTAGCTCGGGTCGGTTTGGAACGTGGCGCGCGCCAGCTCCGCGGCCCGCGCACCGCCCCGCTGACCCAGCGCCGTGATGGTCGCGCGCCGCACCTGCGCCGAGGTATCACGCAGCGCAGCCGCGAGCGGCGCCGCGGCGCTCGCCGCGGGTAGCTCGGCCAGCGCCTCGACCGCCCCCGCGCGCGTGCGGAAGTAGTCGGCTCCGGTTGCGGCCTCGGCGAGCGCTGCCACCGCCGCGGCGTCCGCCGGGCGCTGCCCGAGCTGGTCGATCGCCCACTGGCGGTTCCAGAGATCCGGATCCCGCTTGAGCTGAGTAGCGAGCCACGATGTCGGCTGGTCGAAGGTGAGCTCCTTGAGAATCGTGTTGCCGTGGTCGAACACCACCATCATCGGCGCACCGGCGAGTCCCGGGACCTCGATCGTCTGCTCGCGCGCTGCCAGCTCGACCCGCCGAACCACGTCCCCGCTCACAGTCCCCACGCGAATCGTCACCGGCATGCGGAACACCTTCGGGGTCTCGAACGCGAGGCCGGTGCTGTCCGCCTTCGCGGAGTCGGTTTGCGTCTGCTTGACCGTGAGCGTCAGCTTGCGCGCCGCCGTGTCGTACGCCGCCGTCACCACGAAGCGGGGGTGCCCCGCGTCGTACACCCACTCGCTCCAGAACCAGTCGAGATTCTCGCCCGTTGCGTCGAGCACCGCCTGACGCAGATCGTCGGACGTCGCGTTTCCCAACGCGTGCCGGTCGAGGTACAGGTGGAGCGAAGCCCAGAACCGCTCGGGGCCCAGGTAGCGCAGCAGCATGCGGAGCACCAGCGCGCCCTTGGGATACACGTTGTTCGAGCCGAGCGCCGCGAGCGGCATGCGACGCCGCTGGTCGATCTGCAGATACTGGTGGTACTCGTCCAGGTAGTAGTCGTCCTCGGCGTGGGCGCCGAGCTTCACCTGCCAGTACTGCCCCGGGAGGAACTCGGCGAAGCCCTCGTTGAGCCACATGTTGGCCCAGTTCTCGAGGGTCACGTAGTCGCCGAACCATTGGTGCGCCAGCTCGTGCGGGATCAGGATCCACTGGTACCACGGACGGTCGAGGTAGGCGCGCTCGTCC
>DASQAM010000113.1:0-3656 GCA_035635735.1 Gemmatimonadales bacterium
CTGGACGCGCACAGTCAGCGCCTGCGCGTGGTGAACATGGGCACCGATCCCACGCAGTTCCGCCCCGGCGTAGAGACCGCCGCGCTCCGCAAGCGCGCGGACCTGCCGGACGGCGGCACTCGCTGGCTGGTGACCGTCGCACGGCTTGAGCAGATCAAGGGGATCGACACCGTGATTCAGGCCCTCCCGGCGATTCTCGAACGGGCTCCCGACGTCGGCTACGTGATCGCCGGTCGCGGGCCCGATCGGGAGCGGCTGGAGAAGCTGGCGCACAAGCTCGGGGTTGCGGATCGCGTGCGGTTTCTTGGCCTTGTCGGCGATCAGGATTTGCCGGCGGTCTACAACCTGGGATCGGTGTACCTCGGCATGTCGCGGCGCGTGGGGCGGATGGACGTGGAGGGCTTCGGGATCTCGCTGGTCGAGGCGTCGGCCTGCGGGCTGCCGGTGGTAGCGGGGAACTCGGGGGGCATCCCCGACGCGGTGCGCGACGGCGAGACGGGCATTCTCGTGCCGCCGGAGGATCCGGCAGCGCTCGCGGATGCGGTCTGCCGGGTGCTCGGCGACCGCGGGCTCGCGACTCAGCTGGGACAGAACGGGCGGCGCGCGGTCGAGACACACTTTAACTGGGACCGCGTCGTCCGGGACCTCCGAGACATCGAATCCGAGGTCGTTTCCTAGCCCATTGTTCCCGCCACGTGATGGATGACGTCCGCTGGTTCGCGCCGAATCGGTTCTGCACCCTCGTCGTCCCGCGACTGCGCGACCGTGGGCTCGAGATCGCGCTGGATGGTGACAAGCCGGCGCGCCTCGCGATCGCAATGGACGCCCAGGTGGCGGCCCAGGCAGGCCGCTACACCGCCCGGCACCGCTGTCCCCTCATCCACTACGTGTGGGACCTGCCGCCGTGGTGGCTCGGGCGCGGCCGTCATGACTGGGTGTGGCTCGTGGCGGGTCGCTACGTCTGGTTCCCCCGCCTGGGCCGGCGGTATGCGGCACGGCGCGGCTTTTACAGCCGCCTCCGCTACGTTGCGGCGCATGCCGCGGCGGTTTGGGTACCGAGCGCGGCGACGGTGGCGAGCGTGCGAGAGCGGTTCGGCGTGGACTGCCGCCAAGTGCCCTTCTGCTTCGATTCAGACCGGTTCACACCCGCTCCCACGGCTAGAAGACGCGGGCTGCTCACCGTGTCGCATCTCACGCCGCACAAGAACCAGGCAGCGGTCATTCGAGCGGCTGCTCGCCTCGAGCCGAAGACAACCGTGCGCATCATTGGGAAGGGTCCGGAGCGAGCGTCCCTGGAACGCCTCGCGGCCGCCCTGGGCGTAGCCTGCAGCATTGAGTCCGACCTTACGGAAACGGACATGGTGACCGCGTACCGGACAGCGGAGGTGGTAGTCTGCCCCAGCGCCTTCGAAGGCTTCGGACTCACCCCGATGGAAGCGATTGCGACTGCCACGCCGGTGGTGGCGTCGGACATCCCGCCTCACCGTGAGTTCCTCGGCGCGTCGCCCCACTTTTTCACGCTGGACGACGACGACGGCCTGGTGGCGGCCATCGGGGCGGCGCGCGCGGGCCCGCCGCCGGCGTCCGACGTTCTGTCCGAGGTGACCATCGATGCCGCGGCCGACCGGTTCTCGGCCGGCCTGATACCGTACCTGCGCTGAAGGGGGCTCAGCTGGCCGCGTCGGCGGCTTTCGGGGTCGCCGCCGGCCGCGCGCTGATGGCGTAGGTGGGG
Source organism: Gemmatimonadales bacterium (assembly GCA_035635735.1). Lineage (GTDB taxonomy): Bacteria > Gemmatimonadota > Gemmatimonadetes > Gemmatimonadales > GWC2-71-9 > AG41. The sequence continues at coordinate 1,733 of DASQAM010000113.1, forward strand.
CAATGCCGGATGAACTCGCCGTCGATCGGCGACCACTCCTGGTCGGGTCGCGTGACGACGGCCTTCCCCTGGGCATCGAGGACGAACATGCCGGGCGGCGCCTGCACCAGACACGCGCCGCAGCCGATGCACCGCTCGCGCTGCACGCGCACCGACACGGGGCGGCGCGGGTGGACGCCGGAGTCGCCCGGGGCCGGCCATTCTTCCGGCCGATCGAGCGCGGCGACGGTCGCCCGATACCCTTCCTCCACCACCTCGCGCAGGTGATCGAAGTCGAAGGCCGAGATGTGCTCGACGCGCGGGTGGATATAGTAGATCGGCGGCGTGGTCCACTCGCGCAGTCGCAGCTCGAGGATGGTCTGCATCGCGATCTCCGCTGCCCGCGCGAACACCGACGCGAAGCCTTCGTCCTGCGTGTCTGCGCGCAGGGCGTTCGAGGCGGACACGTCCACGGCGACGATCACATCGGAGCCGAGGATGCGCGCCGTGCCCACCGGCAGGTTGTCCACCGTGGCGCCGTCCATGTAGAACCGCCCGCGGATCTCGCGGGGGGGGAGGTACCCCGGCAACGCGCAGGAGGCGAACACGGCGTCCTTCACCGCCACCTCGTCGAGCCCGTCGAGTCCCCAGAACACCTGCATCCCGGAGTTCAAGTCCACGGTGTTGACGATCAGACGGTTGCGCAGGTCCTGGAACGTGACGTCGCCGACGAGGCGGTGCAGCAGGGTATCGAGCGGCTCGCGGCGGAACAGGGCGGGGGAGCGCATCCGCTTGAATGCCATGTCGGCGTGCGCCACCGCGAAGATGTCCTTGCGCACGAGGCCGATGGCGATTTCGCGCAGCTCGGCGATGCTCTTCCCCGCGGACCAAGCGGCGCCCACCAGCGCACCCACGCTCGACCCGACGATTTGCGACGGCACGAGCCCGCGCTCGGTCAGTGCCTGCAGCACGCCGACGTGGGCGACGCCTTTCATGCCCCCGCCGCCCAGCACGAGGGTGAACTGGGTTTGCTTGTTCACGTGACCCGCCGCTTGCCCGGAAGGTGAGCCTCCGAGTAACGTAGTCGTACTCCCCAGCCCCGCGCTACTCATGCGTCATCGCGTCGTACGGAACCGTTGGACATTGGCGGGACTCGCGGTCGTGTCGCTGCTCGGGTGTGCTGCGCTCGGGGCGCCGTGGCTGGCACCGGGCGATCCGATCCGCGGCGATCTCACCGCCGCGCTGCGCTCGCCGTCGGCGACCTACCTGCTCGGGACCGATGCCCAGGGGCGGGACGTGCTGAGCCGCGTGTTGTTCGGGGCCCGGTTGTCGCTCGCGGTGGGCCTGGCGAGTCAGGTGATCGCCCTCGCGGCGGGGCTCGCGCTCGGCCTCACGGCCGGCTTCTACGGCCGGTGGGTCGACGCCGTGGTGATGCGCGTCGCCGACGTGACCCTCGCATTCCCGTCGCTGCTCCTGCTCATCGCCGTCGCCGCGGCCGTGCGACCGTCGCTCCCGGTCGTGTGTGTCGTGATCGGGCTCGTGGGCTGGGCAGGCATGGCCCGGCTGGTGCGCGGGCAGGTGCTCGTGGCGCGCGGCCTCGACTATGTGCAGGCGGCCCGCGCGCTCGGCGCGTCGGACGCCCGGCTCGTGGCGCGGCACGTGCTCCCCAACGTCCTCGGGCCGGTGATCATCGCGGCGACCCTCGGCGTCGGCGGCGCGATCATGGCAGAGGCGGCCCTTTCGTTCGTGGGCCTGGGCGCCCAGCCGCCGACGCCGTCCTGGGGTGCCATGATCGCGGAGGGGCGGGATCTGCTGCGGGTCGCGCCGTGGGTGTCGCTCTTCCCGGGGCTCGCCATCGGCGTCACCGTGCTGGGCGTCAATCTCGTGGGCGATGGTCTGCGCGACGCGCTGGACGTCCGAGCATGACCGACATCGCGTACCACCC